>JBFFMO010000183.1:0-7272 GCA_041554035.1 Allomicrovenator sp.
CATTTGCCCTACAAAAAGGGCAAGACCTATGAGGACTACTTGGGTGCCAAGGCCTTGGAGCATAAAGGTGAAGAGAAATGGAAACACCATGTCTGGAAGGCGGTAGAGGCCCTGCGACATGCGCTTGAGCCAGAGTACGTTGTGATTGGAGGTGGCAATTCTGCACGTCTTTCCGATCCGCCTGACGGGGTGGAGATCGGTCAAAACTCCAACGCGTTCGTCGGTGGTTTTAAGGTCTGGGACGGCCAGGAGCAAAAGGCGCGCGAGCCTTCGATGCAAATCGCCATGGTCGGATTGGGCAGGATGGGAGCCAATATGGTGCGTCGCTTGATGCGAGGCGGGCATGAATGCATCGTTTACGACCGCTCGGCCGAAGCCGTCTCGGAACTGAGCGCGGAAGGCGCCCACGGGGTCTCTTCGCTCGGCGAGATGGTGAAAGCGCTTCAGGCGCCTCGTACCGTCTGGTTGATGGTGCCGTCGGCTGTGGTGGACTCGGCCATCGCCGATATTCTGCCGCTGCTCTCGCCCGGCGACACGCTGATCGATGGCGGGAACTCGTATTATATCGACGATATTCGACGCGCTAAGTCGCTCAAAGAAAGCGGGATTCATTATGTCGACGTGGGCACGAGCGGCGGCGTATGGGGCCTGGAGCGAGGTTATTGTCAGATGATTGGAGGAGAAAAAGAGGTCGTGCATCGATTGGAGCCGATTTTTGCGACCCTTGCACCGAGTCAGGATTCTGCACCGTCGACTCCCGGGCGTGACGATTCGCGCAGCACCGCGTCACGAGGTTTTTTAAATTGCGGGCCTTCGGGCGCCGGGCATTTTGTGAAAATGGTTCATAATGGCATCGAATACGGTGTGATGGCCTCGTACGCTGAAGGCCTGAACATCCTGCATCACGCGAATGCAGGTCATTCTGAGCGCGACGCGGACGCCGAGACGACGCCACTGCGCAATCCGGAGCATTTTCTCTACGATATCGAGGTTGCAGAAGTCACCGAGGTGTGGCGACGGGGCAGCGTTATCGCGTCATGGTTGCTCGATTTGACGGCCGGTGCGTTGGCGACCGACCCCGGGCTTGAGCATTTCGCAGGACGCGTTTCCGATTCGGGGGAGGGGCGTTGGACTCTTGCAGCTGCGATCGAAGCTTCGGTGCCGACACCGGTGTTGAGCGCGGCCTTATTTCAGCGTTTTTCATCGCGTGGTGAAGCCGAATTTGCAGATAAAATTCTTTCGGCGATGCGTGGCGCGTTTGGTGGCCATCAAGAGAAATCATGAATCCACGTCAACGCATATTCTTGGTTCGCCACGGGGAAACCCGGTGGAGCCTTTCGCGGCAGCATACCGGCAGGACGGATTTGCCGTTGACGCCAAATGGTGAGGCGCAGGCTCGCGAGGTGGCGCAGCGTCTGCGTGGCTTGGAGGTGTCCGAGGTTTGGACCAGTCCTTTGAAACGCGCCGCGGACACGTGCATTTCAGCTGGCTACGGCAAGCATGCAAAAATAATTGGCGATTTGATGGAGTGGGATTACGGCGAGTTTGAGGGCAAAACCACAGCGGAAATTTCTGAGTTGAGGCCCGCGTGGCAGGTCTGGGACGCGCAGGAAGGTTTGGGTGAAAGCCTTGAGGATATTGGAGCTCGCGCCGACCATATTGTGGCCAAGATGATCGAGTCCAATCGCGACATCTTGATCTTTTCGCACGCCCATTTCCTTAGAATCCTGGCCGCGCGCTGGGTCGGCATGTCGGCTGATTTTGGCCGTCATTTGACGCTCGAACCGGCTTCGATCAGCGAGCTTTCATTTGAGCACACATCCCGTGTGATTCGATTCTGGAATTCCGTGTCCGGAGCCATCATTCGATGAAGTCGCTTCCCCTTATGCTTGGCCGCGATGACGTCGAAGCCGCGGATAATGCCGCGAAGTTTTTCGCCGAAAAAGCCGAGGACGCCATTCGCGAACGTGGGGTGTTTCATGCCGCTTTCAGTGGTGGGCAAACACCCGCAAAGATGTTCGAGAGGCTACGATACCAAGAAGTAGACTGGTCTAAAATCCATGTGTTTCAGGTGGATGAACGTCTGGCACCGGAGGGGCCAGAACAGAATTATTTTCATCTGAAACGTGAGCTCTTGGATCATGTGGCTTTGCCTATCGATCATATCCATCGCGTCGTCGGTGCAGATGCTGAGTCGGCGGCGGCAAGCTATGCTGCGGTGATTGAAAGGCAACTTGGCCAGGAACCGGTCTTGGACTTCGTCCATCTAGGGTTAGGGGCGGACGGTCATACTGCGTCGCTTGTTCCGGGTGATGACGTGCTTAAATGCCGTGACAATATCGGTGTCAGCGGGCTTTATGCTGGCTGGCGCCGCGTGACCATGACCTACCCGATATTGAATCGAGCGCGGGTTCGAATATGGTTGGTGACCGGTCGGGCAAAAACAGAAATGCTGGCCCATCTCTTAAAAAATACTGGCGGGATTCCGGCGTTAGGGGTGTCGCGTCACGAAACGGTTGTGTTTGCCGACGACGAGGCTGCGAGCGAACTGATTGAGCTTCGCTGAGCGAGAGCCAAGAAGCGCGAACTTGTGAGGTAGGCGACCTGCTCATTTCCCGCTAAGATTTGCGGCAATGAATGACGACTACAAAACAACCTTTGAATCTCTTGAACTCGACGAAAAGACGCTGAATATGGGGCACGGTGAGACGATCACGCCCACCATCTCGCGCGCCACTGGTTCGAGTCCAGCCATGGAGACGCTGCCGCCGTTTCAGGTGGACACACTCTCCGGCAGCCTTGCCGACTACAGAATTGTAGGTCCTCTGGGCGAAGGTGGAATGGGCGTGGTTTCACTGGCCGAACAAACAGCGCTGCGGCGGCTGGTTGCGGTCAAACAACCCAAGCGTGGGGATCAATCTGCGTATGGCCGGGTGCTGGATGAAGCGTTCATCATGGCGCGCATGGAGCATCCCAATGTGGTGCCGGCCTACAGTTTGGGTCGTCATCAAGACGGACAACCGATACTCGTGATGAAGCGCGTCGAGGGCACGAGCTGGGAAGACGTCATATCAGGCGCGGCCCAGGTGCCTGGTGGCGGAGAGGCCGACCTTGCCTGGCATTTACGTGTGCTCCTGCAGATATGCAATGCGTTGCGCTTCGCCCATGCGCGCAAGGTTGTGCATCGCGATATCAAACCCGAAAACGTGATGATCGGGGAGTTCGGTGAGGTCTACCTTTTGGATTGGGGTGTGGCGCTGAGCATGGATGCCCGCGCGGGCGAAGGAATCCCGACGGTACACACCTCACGTGGAATCGCGGGCACACCGGCGTTCATGGCGCCCGAGATGACGATCGATGATGCCCTTGGCATCGATGAACGCACGGATACTTATCTTCTGGGCGCCAACCTGCACATGTTGATCACGGGTTCGCCCCCGCATCATGGTCGGTCGTTGCTCGAAGTTTTTATGAAGGCCTACCAATCCGTTCCGCAAGATTATGACGAAGACGTGGCTTCTGAACTCGTGGAGATCATGCACAAGGCGATGAGTCGCGAGAAAAAAGACCGCTACCAGACGGTCGGTGCGTTTGCCGCTGCAGTTGATTCTTATCTTGAGCATCGCGCCTCGTTTTCGCTCAGTGATGCGGCAGCCGAAGTGTTGGAAAAGGCCGTTAAAGCTGAAGACGGCACGAATAATCTGCTGCTTGAGGCTGAGTTTGGTTTTCGGCATGCGTTGGCGATTTGGGACCAGAACGACGCCGCGAAACGAGGATTGCAGTCGACGCTGGAGGCACGCATTCGGTCGTGTCTTGCCAACGACGAAGCCGTCGCCGCACGGATGGCGATGGACCAACTGCTCTGGCCAAACGACGAACTGAGAGGTTCGATCGAAGCACTTGAGAGCGACCTGAAGGAGCGAGCAGAACGGGTTGATTACCTCGAAGCGTTTGAGAGGAATCTGGACCTCAGAACTGGAACTCGCGCACGGCAGCGCGCCGTGATTTTGATGGGGATTGGCTTCACTTTATTATGCTTCTGGCAGGTTTGGACGACACGTCCCGGACAGCCGGAATCACCGCCGGCTGAGCTGCTTCAGGTGTTCTGGCGAGTGTCGATTATTGCCGTGATTGGCGTCGGCCTTTTCTGGAAGAAATTGACGTCCAATTTGGCCAACAAGCGGCTGGTGGCTTTTTTTGCCTCGGCCTTGGGTGGGATTTTACTGCTCCGATTTGCCGCGGTTTACCTTGACCCGCCGGTCCTTTACATCCAAGCGGCCGAAATCACCGTTGTCGGCCTTACGGCTTTTGGAATGGGCGCGGCATCGAGTCATCGTCTGGGGGCATTGGGCGCGTTTTGTTATTCAGCGTCGGTCATCGCGACGGCCTTAACGGGACAAATGTGGGTGGCGATGCTGACGCTTGGATTCGCACATATGGTCTTCTTTGGAACGATGGCCTGGCTTTGGCGGCCTTCTCGAACTCGTTTATCAACGTGAGTGATTGCGCGAACGCTTGAGTCCCTCGATCGCATCGTGTTCCCCGCTGACTGCATTCAGAACGCTTCGTAGTTGATGTCGATGCTCAGGGTGCCTTTCCAGACGTCACCCTGCGAAATGTAGTCGCCCCAGGCAATGTTGCGGCGTTCGTACCCGGCATAGGCGCCAACGGCACCGTATTCAAACGTGTAGGCGTATCCTGCTCGGGCGCCGTAATCCAAGTAATCCAAGATATTCGACCATTGGCCCGCAAGCGAGAGCATGATGGGGTCAACCCCCGCGAATCCCTCGACGCCAAAGCCAAAGAGGAACCAAGGATACACCTTTTGCGTGTAGACGAAGGGCATACGGAAAAACCACTCGCTGTCGTCGTTGTCGAGCAGGGTCTCGGGAAACGCGGTGTTAGGGTAGTCGTGGATAAATGTGTAGCGGCCCATGCCGAGGCGAAACAAGACGCCATAGCGCAGCCAGGCTTGGTCGAACATGAACTCGGTAAAGCCCACGTGAAGCCCACCTTCGCCCACTTCGCTGTCGATCGAGTATTCGGTCTGCAGGTTCATAGCGGGCGCGATTTTGAGTCGATTGCCTTCGCCAGCGCCCCATCGATAATAACCACCGCATTCCAATCCGGAGTACTCGGCAGGACTGTGTTGGCGATACTGGTAGGTGTAGGAATATTTGCCGTCCTCGATGGCCTTGTCCCGTGCACTCTTTGCGTTGCCGGCGGCCTCCAAGGTCGTCGTCAACGAACCACAAACCACGCCCAGACGGTCGAGCAACACGATTTCATTCGTTTGATGTTCAAGGTCATAACCCTGAGCCAGCGTATTTGAGTTGTCGTTCGGGGTGATCGTGTCGGTCTCAATCCCTCGCGAATAACTCATGTGTGAACAGCCGGTGCACAAGAGGGCCAGCGCAAGAAAAATCCAAGAAAAGCGTTTCATTCATCTACTTTGTGAAAGGTGAGCCAATCATATTGTAAAATAGTTTTATCGTACAAGTGCGTTCGCGACCAAGCCCTCAAGTCGTTTGATCGTCTAAACAGCTCTGGCGATGCGCGCTGATTTTTTGTGCCCTTCTGAGGTTCAGCTGATTTCACCTACATTTCATTTGCGTTTCATATGCGGCTTGCGGCCGTCTGATAGGGTTGTTGGTAGATCGGAACTCAACAAAAGGACATCGATGGTCGGCGCAGCCAAGATTACTACTCAGGTCATCGGGACCGGCTCTTTTGGCAGCATTCTGGTGTTTTTCTGTTCCGTGAATTCAGGCTCCGACATCACCGCTATCTTGGTGGCAGCAAGTGCCTTTGGTGTGAGTCTGGTCGGCGGGTGCCTCGCCAATTCCTGGCGTGCGCATTTCGCCGTCTTGGTTTTGTCGCTGTCTGTTTTGATCGCCGGCATCGTGATTTTCGGACGCACCGTGGAGCCGAAATTTTCGTGCCAAGGTCGTGATTCAGGTGTTGCCGAAGTTGTGTTTTGACCCGAAAAAAGAATGAGTAAATGAAGTTTCGAACGGTTGTTGCACGTCTGGATTTGTGGCAAGCCGTTGAGGAATCGCTTGGCGTCAGTCCGCAAGCGTGGCTAGAAACGCCCGAGACCGCACCTCAACGTCGTGGGGACCTAGATCTAATAGCTGACTAAAATCCGCTTGGTTGAGCTTCCATAAGGCGACGGCCTTTGAGAGCCAAATCGTGTCGTCGTCGTCATTGGCCGGCGCACCCAAAAAATCGATCAAAATGCGATGGCAATCAGAGTTTCCGCGGTCTTGAATCAATTGAATCAGGGCTGCTTTTTGGACCCAATTTTCAAGTTCATAATAGCCGTTGACCGCTTGAGGACTCATTTCTGCGGTGAATGTGTCGCGCCAGCCTTCGACGGCCTCAAAGTCCCCTGAAATCACCGATTCGAGCATTTCAGCAAATTCCTCCGAGTAAACGAATTCATCGTCGATGGCGGGCTCGGCCAAGGCTTCTTTTCCAAGAACCTGCCAGGTGCCGTCGTCGGCCAAGAATTGCGCTGTGATGCCGAGTCGGATCAGCCATGGCAGCTCTCGTCGGGCAGCGGCTCGTGAATGAAACGTGATTCGCACCGACTCGACTTTTTGCCCCTTGGCTGTCCCGTTGTGCAGGAACCCCAGAACCACGCTCAAGTCGGCCAAAGCCAAGTGCTGCCTTGGGGGAATCATGGCCGTAAATTCGAGCCACTTTTCGTTTGGGTCGTATCCAATCATCGTCAAATAGGTTGGGCTTGGTACCGAGTCCAGGTACTTGTCCCACCACCATTTGAGTGTGTCGATGAGGCTTTCTTTAGAAGAAGCCGACACCACGAGGTCACCGACTTTAAGCCAAGGCCACTCTCGAAATTGAACCGGTGTGTTTGGGTCGATGATGAGCTTATGAAGGCTCCAAATCCCGCCGTCCAAGCTCACAACACCGATCGGTACGCCGCGCCCCAAAAGCAAGGGGAAGTGTCGCTTGGGCAGCCATGCGTTGATGCGCTTGATGGTGTCGGCTAGGGAAGGTCCCTGAAAGAGTGTCATGGAATTCCTGAATTTTGGTGCGAACGAGTCGAGCAAATTCGTCCGAAGTTTCGTTGAGATTTTGGACTTCGTAAACACACCAAAACCAGTATTCGTTTGGCTTTAAACGCGATTGACGTCGTGTGAGATCGTCGCGATTCTGTCGGAGCATTATTTGGTGTAAATCGTTCGGACATAAAGGGCTTTTGAAGGATTTTCGAGTTAAATTATCCCCCTGAAATGCCTTTACACC
>JBFFMO010000184.1:0-7271 GCA_041554035.1 Allomicrovenator sp.
CAACGTTGGGTTCTCGGGCGGTGAGAAGAAGCGTAACGAGATCCTTCAGATGGCGGTTCTTGAACCGAAGATGGCGTTGCTCGATGAAACTGACTCCGGTCTGGACATCGACGCGCTGCGTGTCGTGGCAGACGGCGTCAACAAGTTGCGTTCACCCGACCGCGCGATCGTGATGATCACGCATTATCAGCGGCTCCTGAATTACGTGGAGCCCGATTTTGTGCACGTGATGATCAACGGCCAGGTCGTTAAATCCGGCGGCCGTGAACTGGCTCTTGAGCTCGAAGAACGCGGTTACGACTGGGTGCAGGGGGCAGCATGAGCGCGTTGGAACATCCATTTGTTCACTCGATTCTTGCGGGCTCAGCCGACGCAGCACAGCTCTTTGGCGACGCCGAATTGCCAATTGCACGCGATGAAGACTGGCGTTTCTCGAACACGCGCGGCCTTTACGGCATGCGTTTTGTTGGAAAGTCTGCGGAAGCAGACGCTGGTATCACTGTGCTTGCGGAGAGCCAGAACAGCCATGCTTTGACGTCGAACGGCAAGATGGTCTCGCATGCCGGGTCTGGTTTTGAAATCGGTCCGTTGAGTACGTTGTCTGAAGCATCGCAGGCCATGGTCAAAGACCATATTGGCAACGTGGCGCCGTGGGACGATGCATTTTCTCGCCTGAATTCGTGGCTCGTCTCTGAAGTGATTTGCGTGGTTGTGCCACCCAAGACCGTGATCGAGGAGCCGATTCATCTGGCGCACTGGGCGTCTGGAAATGGTGCTTCCGGGCTTCGCACGATCATCGTTGCCGGCCGGGAGTCACAATTCACGATCGTCGAGGATTTCCGCGGCGAGGGTGCTTATTTCCGCAATGCGGTGACCGAATGCGTGATTGGGGCGAACGCCCATGTCACCCATATTCGGGCCCAGGAAGAATCGCCCAAAGCCGCTCATATCCTGCGCACAGGCGTGCGGTTGACCGAAGCCGCCCATTACGACTCCTACACAGTGTCGGTGGGCGCCATCTGGTCGCGTCATGATTTGATGGCTCGCCACGAAGGTGTCGGCGCGTTTTGTCGAATCGATGGTCTGGTGCTCGCCTCGGGCGAACAGACGAGCGACACGCATTCGACGATCGACAACACCAAAGAACATTGTGAGAGCCATCAGTTGCACAAATCGATTGTCGGCGGAAAAGGCCACAGCATCTTCAACGGCAAGATTCTGGTCCAAAAGGGCGCCCAAAAAATCGACGCTTATCAGCTGAACAGGTCGCTGCTTTTGTCGCGCACCGCCCGCGTGGATACCAAGCCACAGCTTGAGATCCTGGCCGACGATGTCCGCTGCACCCACGGCGCCACGATTGGTCAGCTCGACGACGATCAGCTCTTTTATCTGCGCTCACGCGGGTTCGATGCTGATGCCGCTCGTGGAATGCTGACCTACGCCTTTGCAGGCGAGATCCTTGAGCAAATCACGGTGCCCGAGCTCCGTGCGCGACTTGAAGCCGTGGCTCATTCTCATATCCATTAAGGTCCGTCATGAGCGCAGAAGCCCTACATACCCACACGACCGACTGGCAGAAGATCCGAGGCGATTTTCCAATCCTCGACCAGGAAGCCCACGGTAAGCCGTTGGCGTTCCTCGATTCGGCCGCATCCAGCCAGATGCCTGAGGCTGTGCTCAATCGCATCATCGCGTATCAGCATAAAGAACATGCCAATATTCATCGGGGCGTTCATCTGCTTTCTCAGCGGGCCACGGACGCGTTCGAAGACGCTCGGCACGTCGTTGCTGACCATATCGGTTGCGAAGAGCGTGAGGTCATCTTTGTGCGAGGGGCCACCGAGGGCATCAATCTGGTGACCCACGGGTATGGACGGAAATTCTTGAAAGCAGGTGATGAGGTCATTCTCACCACGATGGAGCACCACGCGAATATCGTTCCGTGGCAGATGCTTCGTGACGAGAAAGGCATTGTGCTCAAAATCGTGCCCATCACCGACGATGGTCGCGTGGAGCTCGATGCGTTTGAGGCGGCGTTTACCGAAAAGACGGCGTTTGCCTCGGTGATTCACGTTTCGAACACCCTTGGGACCATCAACCCGGTTAAAGAGATGTGCGAAATCGCGCATCGAAAAGGCGTGCCGATTTTGATCGATGGCTGCCAGGCCGCGCCGCATATGGCGTTGGATATGGCTGAGATTGGCGCCGATTTTTACGTCTTTTCAGGCCACAAGACGTGCGGGCCGACGGGGGCGGGCGTGTTGTTTGGTCGTGCCAAGCATTTGAAGCGCATGAACCCATTCATGGGTGGCGGCGACATGATTTTGTCGGTGAGCTTCGAAAAAACCATCTACAACGATATTCCGCACAAGTTCGAGGCCGGAACTCCGGCCATCATGCCTGTGGTGGGCCTTGCCGCCGCGATTCGCTACCTGAACGAGATTGGAATCGAACGCATCGCGCACCGCGAGACCGAATTGGTGAGCTTGGCTCTTTCGAAATTGAGAGCCATGAAGGGCGTTCGGATTTTCGGACCCGATGGGCATCGCGCGCCCGTGATTTCTTTTGGAATCGACGACGTTCATCCACACGATATCGGCACGATCTTGGACCAAAACGGCGTGGCTATTCGTGCAGGACATCACTGCACGCAGCCGCTGATGAAACGCCTTGGCGTGCCGGCGACCGCTCGCGCCTCTTTTGCATTCTATAATACCGAAGCTGACGTTGATGCTTTGGTGAATGGCATCCAAGCCGTTCAGGAGATTTTCGGATGACCGACATGCGTGACCTGTACCAGGACGTGATCCTGGCCCACAACAAAAAGCCCAAGAATTTTGGACGGCTTGCCCCCTGTACGCACGAGGCACACGGCCATAATCCGCTCTGTGGCGATGATTACGAAATCATGGCCGTGGTCGAAGATGGTGTCGTTCGCGACCTTGCTTTTGACGGTTCGGGATGCGCGATTTCGAAAGCAGCAGCCTCGATGATGACCGCACGCGTGAAAGGCAAACCCGTCGACGAGGCGTTGCGTCTGATCGCTGATTTTCGCGACATGATGGTGGGCGAAGCGAGTGACGAAACCAAAGAAGAGCTCGGGCATCTACGAGTCTTTGAAGGGGTGGCGCAGCTGCCCAATCGAATCAAATGCGCTGTGCTTCCGTGGCACACGCTCAACGCAGCACTCGTCGGGTCTGAAGCCGCATCGACTGAGGGCGAAAATGATGAGTGGGAGGGCGCATGAAAATCAAAGAGATCGAGTACACACCCAATCCAAACGCAGTGAAGTTCATCCTGGATGAACCGCTTACGCCCTTTGGTGTGGCCGGAGAGTTCCATAACGCTGAACAAGCAGCCCACGTGCCGCTTGCGAGCCGTCTGTTTGAAGTCGAACACGTGATTTCGGTCTACTACACCGACCGTTGGTTGACCGTGACGCAAGACGGCGATGCCAGCTGGCATGAGCTTTTGCGCGCAGTCGCGGTGCCGATCCGTGAGGCGACTTCCGAAGACGCGTCCCTTGGCGACACGATCATCGCCCACGGGGGAAGTTCGGCCGAAGGGGATGGCGTCGGCCTCGACGATCCGCGCATGCCAATGATTCGAGAGATCCTGGAAGACCAGATCATGCCCTTTCTGCAAGGGGATGGAGGCGGTCTCGAGATCAAGGGCTTGGTCGATAACCGCCTCTTGATTCGCTACCAAGGCGCCTGCGGAACCTGCCCGTCTTCGACGATGGGAACACTCATGGCGATCGAAAATCTGGTGCAGATGGAAGTCGACGACGACATCGAAGTCGTCGCGATTTAGACAAGGACTTGCCTGGTTCTCGGAGCCAAAAAAAAACGCCGTCGTTTAGACGGCGATTTTTTTGTTCAACCTTCTTCTTAAGGGCAGGTCGGATCGTCGACGAGCTCAAGGTTGTCGATTTGGAATTCGGAGGGATTTGCAACCGGAGGAGTCCCAGTCGGGCTGCAGCTGCCACTGTGTCCCGCTTTGGCCCTAAACGATTGGATCAAGCCATTTGCTCCCGGGGGCAGGCAAACCGAGGTGCGGTTGAAAGTGGTGTACTCCAGGAAATCGAATAGCGAGCTACCGACGGCCATTTGCCCAACAAGCGTGGGTTCAGTGAAAGGCCGGTAGATATAATCAAACGCCAGCGCATTGACTCCTGTAGTCGGGACATCCAAAAAGCCAGTGATGCTGGGACTGGCGCATTTTGTGTTCGCCTGAAGAAAACCGACAGTGTTGTTGTTGACGATCCGAATCTCGGCATCGCCATCGACGTTTGATGCGCCGTCGTCGGCGTCGAGCGTGAAGATCCAACGGAAGGCCGCAGATTCGAAATCACCGTTAGTCACGGTTTCAGCTGACGTTGCGCATCGTGCATCCTCCAGAAATTTGACTTCATCGAGATCGAGTTCGGTACCGATCGAACACGACCCGCCGTTGGCGGTCGAGCGCACTTCGGCGCTCCAACTGATTTCGGTGTCCAGCAAATCCGTTGGTAAACAGAACGTCGCATCCGCCCAAGCCGCCGAATTTGGGAGTTCGGCACCACGGGCAAGCACTTGAGGTGCTCCGGAATTGATGGTTCGATTGAACCGCATGGTCATTTTACTGCCCATGGCCGTGCGATAGCGAATCGAGATTGCGCGACCCATGTTTGGGTCGGCTGAACTCGTGGTGGCTGTACGAGCCGTGATCGTGGGACGCGAGCACAGGGTCCCTACAAGATTGAGGTAGTTGTTTCCTCCACTCGAAAGGACCTCGGCGTTTGTCGAGCTGTCGCCATCAAAGACCCATCCCGGATGTGTTCCGTCGTTTGTCGCTTGAAAATTGCCATTATTAAACGCGTTGGGTGGACCACACTCCCCGGTGTCGTCGCTGATGATATCGGCCGATGCGTAGCGCAGCGTCGCTCGGTCAAACGAACAGTAATCCAGGACCTGCGTGCGAAGCTGGAAATCCAGAATCTGGCCCTTGGCGGACTCAGGAACGCAATACGTATACTGGAGCGGCAACGTGTCGTAGCCGCCTTCGGAAGCGTAGAAGCGATGCTCCCCAAGCAATACGATTGGCAGCGCGCCCGTGGAACAAAAACCACCTGTGCAATCACTGACGGCTTCGACGACGATCTTGGTTTGACCGATCTCGGGGATATAAACCGACTGGCTCACCGTGGTTCCGAATTCACATAGATTATCCGAGGGCACCGTGATTCGCCCCGGATTGCCCAAATGGTCCGTTGCAGACGCCTCGCCAATTGCACCCTCTACGGTCCAATCCGTCAGGACCGCGAACTCTGGATACAAGACGATTGGGCTCAGTGTGCAAAGTTCTCCGTCAAGAAAGGTTCCTAGTGGGCAAACACAAAGCGCTTCACCACTCGTGTCGTCGCATCCACGGTCGTCACAATCACTTGCGGAACAATCTGCAGTGCAGGTTCCGTCCATATCATTATCTTGATTCGAGGCGGTGCAGGCCGAAACGCAGACGTTTTCTACGCAACTCAAGGTGTAGGTATCGTCGGTTGGCGTGGGGCAGGCGACGGTTTCCGAACAGTCTGGCATGGCTGTATCAGCGCCTGTGTCCGCGTTCGAGGATGAGTCTTCCTCGACGCCTACGTCGTTCTTGTGTTGTTCGTGTTCGTATTCGTGTTGACGGTCGGAGAGTCGCCAGAGAGGTTGCAGGCAGGAAGTGCTGCCAAGGTCGCTAAAAGAAAAAGGTTTTTCATTCGTGTTCCAAAATATGGTAAACGCGCATCGTTGCATGTCATCGCGCTAGCATCTCTAATCTTGTTGAAGGAAGCATCTTGGTGTGAACCGCGTTGTTTTTCCACTGACACGGTCGTGTCACATTATTCACACTCAGCCGCATTTCCGAAGACCAAGTCATCGATTTGAAGTCTCCCTGGCATCGCTGCGGGATTGCCATCAGCCGCGCATTCGCCGGCATGAGAGATGATGGCTGTGAACGGTAACAAGAGGCCCCCAGTTTTCGGCACGCAGAGATGGCCGATTTCGAGTGATGTGGTGGTGCTCAAGTCAGTTTTGTTCGGTCCCACACTCAACCACGCACTTGAGACGGGTTCTGGGAACTCTCGATAGCTGTAGCGAAAGAGCATTGAATTCATAGCAGGAGGCAGGTCAACCAGGCCGACCAACGTGGGGGCTGAGCATTTGGTATTTGCCTGAAGTACCACAGCTCTATTTCCTTCCTCCGTCTGGAACTGGGCAGTGCTCTGGACGAACGGCAACGTGTTGTCCTCGACCAAATGAAAGGTCCAATCAAAGTTCGGGTTTTCGAAATCACCGTTCGTGATTCCCGCTGCGCTTTGGCAATCCGCACTTTCGACAAACTGGAAATCATCGATTTGCGCACTGAGCGTTCCCGAGCAAGTGTTGTCAATCACACTGGGCTGGGCGCTTACGGCGATTGGGATTGATGTGTTCAAGAGGTCGGGTGGCATGCACAGGCTGGCCGATGCCCACACCGTCGACTCCGGGAACTCGGCGTAACGCGAAAGGTCGACCTGGAGTGCTCCGAAATTGAATGCTCGGTCAAACTCCACCCGGAGTTTTGAACCTGCGTCGGTTCGGTAACGGAATCTCAATTGCGTGCCCGAATTCGGCGACGAGGCTTGGTAAACCTGCGTGGTGATTTGGGGCGACAGACAGGTGTTCCCTTGCAGGTCTAAAACTGGATTTCCCTCGTCACTTATGACTGAAATCGTTCGATCCGTGTCTTGGTTTGAGGTCCAGCCGGGATGCGTCTCGGGAACCATGTCAAAACCCCCGATTCGACTCAGATCGTGTATGCATTCATCGGGAAGTGCCCGAACGATTTCGACTTTTGCGTACTCAAGTGTGCTGCGTTTGCTTGGGCAAAAATCATCAAAAGATCGGGTCCGTAGCACCAAGTCTTTACGCGAGTCCTCGTCGTACGAGATTGGCAAACAATACGAGAATTCGAGGACCTCGTCCGACAACGGGGGAGACTTGGGTAAAGATGCCTTGGACGGATAAAAACGCTCCAATCCGAGTGTGACGAACGGTGTTTGACCGCCTCCACAGTCGTTCCCGTCACATTTTGCGATCGCGTGAATCACGAGTTTGAACGGCTCAAAAAGGGGATCGAAGGGCACCTTGATTCCGGTTGAGACCGAAGAGCCGGAATCACAGTCGTCCAAGGGCACAGAGATCTTGCCCGTCTGGCCAAGATGATCCAATGCGTCGGGTTCGGCCACAGCCCCTTGCACCGTCCAG
>JBFFMO010000185.1:0-7267 GCA_041554035.1 Allomicrovenator sp.
ATTGAACCAAGCAGGTGTGGATGTCGCCAAGCTCTTGAGCGAATTGGGTCAGGGTGCTCAGGTCTCGATTGTTGTCCGTGATGTGCTGCAGATGGCCGAAAGCTACTATCGCAGCGCCGAAGACGGCATGCGTTTCATCCCGGCCCGAACTCGTTTTGCGATTCTGGTCGCGTCTCGACTCTATCGCGCCATCGGTCTTAGGATGTTGCTGAAAGGCGCAAACCCTATGGCCGGACGCACCTGGATTGGTACACCCGGAAAACTCTATTGGGTCGTCCGAGCCCTCTTGAGTTTCGTGAACCGCCACACCCACATGAGACCACACGACACCCGCCTGCACCGCCCCCTTGCGGGCTTGCCAGACGTCAACATTTGACGTTTGTTTGCGTGCGACGCCCACCTTACATATAGTTTGAGTCGTAGCAGTTCATGTGGAGATACCGTGAAATTCAGTCATCTTGCCCTCAGCGCCGTGCTGGTCCTATTTTCAGCCTGTGGCGACGACAGCCCGTCCAGCAATAACAACATCTTCATCCCTGATATGGGAGAAGACGTGACCGTCGACGCCGAGGCCGACGGTGATGTTCCAGACTTGGGCCCGGATGCCGAGCCCGACATGGACATTGATATGGCGGACATGGGGCCCGACGTGGATCTGACGTGTCCAACGGTACCTTGTGGAACCGACGAAGTTTGCCTCGACGGTACATGCGTGGCTGATACCAGTTGTGGATTGGCCGTGGACCTTGGTGTTTTGACACCCGGCGTCGCTGTCAACGACTCAGGAACTCTTGTCGCTGACGGGCGAGACACCCTCACGACCTCTTGTTCAGGTGCAACGTCGTCGCGTGAACGGGTACTGAAATTTACGTTGACCGAGCGGGCGTTGGTGGATTTCGAGGCCAACTGGACCGGGCAATTTGACGGCGTGGTGTCGATTCGAACGGCCTGCGATGACGAGAACAGTGAAATCTTATGTCAGGACAACGAGTTTGGGGCTCGGTTGCTGGATGCAGGTGATTATTTCGTGATTCTCGAAATGAAATTCGGCAACCCCGGCACTTACGATTTCACGCTTCAATCCGAGAGATCCGGCTGCACGATTGGCGAAGCCGTGTGTATGCAGGATGTCCTCATGACCTGCCCCAACGGAACCGACGCTGTACCCGTAACCTGCCCAGGCACTTGCACCAGTGGTGCTTGCGACGGCGGGTCCTGTGCCAGCGCCATCACAGTTCTGTCCCCTGGCGGGACTTATACGGCCGATGCTGGTGCGTTCACCAACACCCTGAACTTTGCGAATAACGCTTCGTGCGGAAATGTAGCAACTCCCGGATTCGAAGCCGTCTTCTACCTTCCTGGGCTCGTCGCCGGGGATGTCATCAATGTGGATGCTGCTTCAGGCGATAATAACACCAACGCCGTGTTCATTACGTCCGCATGCGGCGCCGCAGAGACGTGCGCCGCTCACTTCGTGTTGGAAGATTCAGATTGGGTTGTGACCGCTGATGGAGACTACTACGTCGTGGTCGACAAACTCCTGAACACACGTGCTCCATTCACCTACACCATCAATATTTTTTAGCAGTATTTGGGAAAAGTTTTCGTAGATCGTCAAGCCATTGACGTTCGCAAGCTTCCTGATATCGGCTGGAACCACGCAGATGCTTATGCATCGCAGCGTTCATCCACGGCACGAAAATTGCTCCTCTTAAAGCTAAGAATACCGTGTTCGGAGTAAATATGTTGCGTACAACCCTCATTGCCCTTCTTGGGACCCTGCTGACACCGTCGCTCGCCTTGGCGTGGGATTTCACATGCAGTCCTCGAAGTGTCACGGAGATTGAGCCCACCAATCCTCCGAATATGATGTTGATGCTCGACCAGTCGGGTTCCATGGGGGACGACAAAGATTACGGCACGCGTATCCCGCTGTCGTGTAAGGTTTGTGAGTTGCCTGACGGCACCAAGAAGAAGGTCGATAACGCAGGCGAATGTGCCACTGGTGGTGCATGGACTCAAACGAAGGACTCCATCTACCCCAGGGATCCAAGCGTCAGCGGATACAGCCATTTCTTCACGTTCAATCCGGTGGCCGCAGTGAGCGGCCAGCTTGAATTGACTGTCAGCATTGAGGGTGACTTCAATGACAAACGGCGGTTCTACGACGTTTTTGTTGATGGCGACTTCCGGCATCGAGAGACCTTGTACGTGGATTGCGGGTCGCGAAGAAACGTTACAATTAAGTTGCCTGCGAGCTATGCCTCTGACGGAGTCGTAAATGTCGAGTTGCGCACGGCCGCAGACTGGGGTGGCGACGACGGCGTTGACGCACACTGTGCAGACAATTCGGCAACAGTGACGCTCGCAAACAAGACGTCAACTTATCTTGGCACCATCACCAGCCTTCAGGCGTGTGGGTATGAAACCAAGTGGGATCAAGCCGTAAACGCCATCGACCTGATGACGACCGAATCGTCGGCCCTTGACCCGGATTTGGCAGCTTTCGGTTTGGGACTCTTTGAAGGCAGCGCCGCTAAAATCTACAATGAATGTGAACAGGACTCACATGTCCCTATCATGAAGTCGCTCGCAGACTCCGGCGGTCCAAAGGGATCCACGCCCACGGCATTGGCGATCCGAACATCGCTGAATTCTGCATGTGTGAAGGGAGCGATTTCAGGTGTCATCACCGTCACCGACACGCAGACACAGAACAAAAACAGCGGCTTAGAAAATTTCGAATATGTTCATAACCTGTCCGTAACACCCCAAACCTCTGACGTCAGCGTCGATATCACGCTGCGTGGGGACTACAACAATTCTTGCGAATACGCGGATATCTTTGCCTATGATGCAAGTAAACGAGCGTACAACTCTTCGACGCCGCCGCCCGCATCCATGAAGATCGGAACGCACAACGGCAACTCCGACAAATGCAAAGCTTCTACGAAGAGCTTCATCATCCCGAAAGAAGCTACGGCGAATGGGAAACTACGCATCGAAGTGTGGAACAGTTCAAAGTCGTACGCTGGAAAGGCCGGCTGTTTTGGCTCGGATGGAGTGCAAGCAAGTTGTGACACCAATTCGTCTTTTGTGTCGCTCAAGCTCAAGTCTGGCGTCACACGTGCCGCCGCAACGGTGTTGATCACTGACGGTGCGCCGACAGTGGATTACGACGGTGAAAAACCCTATTTAGCGAGTGTGTTGGCCGCATGTGACCATCGCAAACTTGCGAACCTCTACGTGGTCGGTCAGGGCGCTGGCACTGACCTGGATTTCAATAATATCCTTGCTGCTGCAGGCGGAAGCGGCTCCTGCGCTGGAAACGTGGACCCTTGCACAAATCCAAGTGACTACGATTCGTTGCGGGGCCTGTGCACTGGCGCATATCAAACCGATAACTCGGCAGATTTGTTGGCGGCAATCGCGGCCATTACGAACGAAATCCAGTGCGTGTTCGACGTGGACTTCGCGGGCGCTCCAGTGGGTGATGTGCCCCTCGACACCACAAATGAGTACCCCTACCTCTACATTCAAGGTCGATTCGCGTGAACGGGCGATGGCCGGATTTACCACAAGAACAGCCCGCTCGCCTCGGTGCCCGGCCAGGGATGGGAATTCGCTTCAGCCACCGAGTCCAAACGTGTCAGGCTGAGTGACCTCTACTGCAACATGGTTCAGACACGAGCCATCAATCAGGTGGCCACACAGCTTGCCTGCCTGTGTGAGCAAAACGCCGGTGACGTTTGTACCGTACCGGATGCTGATTTCCTCGGGCTCTGCCCCGAGGGCGTCTGGGCTTGTTCGGAAGGAACGGATTATTGCGAACCAGACGCAAACTGTTGCGTGGCTGGAGCGTCATGTGTTGTACCCGGTTTGCTGGGCGTTTGCGCGATGGGCGAGACCACTTGTCCCGACCCAACTGGTGGACCGATCTGTGTTCAGACGGTCTTCCCGAGCACCGAAATCTGCAATGGATTGGATGACGATTGTGACGGTGAGGTCGACGAAATCGGCGGAACCTGCACGGTCGCTGGCGGCGTAGGTCGTTGCGCACCAGGCTATCGCGCATGCGATAACAATTCGGAAGTCTGCCTGCCTCAATTCGAGCCCATGCCTGAGCTTTGCAATGGACTGGATGACGATTGCGACGGCACAAAAGACAACATCACTCAATCGTGGAGCACGATCGGCACCATGTACTCACTTCCGAGCGCCGACCGACCCAAGACCTGTGACATCAAGAACTCCTGTGTTTGTGCATCGGGAGCAGCCGACAATCATGCCGGTGATGATTTCACCTCGTACCTCGCCGAATGGAGCAACGTGTGTGTCTGTGGTGAAGGTCTGGAAGCAACGGAGTTCGACGGTACCGATTCCCAGGCCGGTAACGAAACCGCTGCGGCCCCAAGTGATGCGCCTCAAGGGGATGGACCACAGACGGGTTGTAGTGCTGTCGATGGCGGATTGGCTCCGCTCGGACTCTTGGCCTTCTTCGGCTTGGTTCGACGACGCCGGAATTAATCTCGAAATGACTCGGTTATCCTGCCCAACACATGCAGGTTTAACGAGTTGAGAAATCGAATCTTGAAGTACCTTGGGGTGGCATTTGCCACCCTTTTTTTTGTGCTCGCCGCGGCCAATTTCTGGGTGATTCAATCCACACAGGACCGCGTCTACGACACATCCAACGTGCCATCACGAACGTGGGCGATTGTTTTGGGCGCCAGAGTGTGGTCGTCGGGGGTGCCCTCGCATAGCCTCGAAGATCGACTCGAAACCGCGCTGCAGCTCTATCGTGATGGTAAGGTCAAAAGGATTTTGGTCACCGGGGACCACGGCAAGAAGCACTACGACGAAGTCCAGGCCATGCACGATTGGCTGACAGGCCACGGGGTCCCAAGCGCTGATATCGTGTTGGACCACGCCGGATTTCGAACCTTAGACAGCATGGCTCGCGCAACCCCGGTCTTCGGGGTCAAAGACGCCATCGTGTGCACACAACGATTCCACCTCTACCGAGCGCTCTACCTCGCAGATGCTCATGAGCTTGATGTGGTGGGTGTGGTTGCGGATCGGCGCGAGTACGAGCGAGAGCTCTACAATCAGAGTCGCGAGAGCATCGCCAGAGTGGTGGCCGTGGTCGATCTCACGACGGGGCGGAAGCCACACTTCCCGAAATGATTCGAAACGCCTCTAGGTCTGCACTTCGGTCCACGAAAGACCCGAATGAAGGTCGGTCCGGCGACTCCCAGCAGATCACGCCCTCGGGGCCAAGCCCGGCGATCACCGATGAGCGTGTGCCATAATCGAATTCCTCAAGGTCGACCATCGGGGAATCGATGCCCCCGGGATGACGATCGCTCAAGACATGCATGAGCACATTGGGATCAAAACGATTGGTGTGTTTTAGCAATCGGCCGATCCGCGTGGCGCGTGCCGGCGGCAGAGACTGGAAGCTGCGTTCCGTGATCACATGTACGCCTGGGCCAAGGACCAGTCCGTGCAACGTCTCTCCGTCGCTCCAGACGACCCGTGCGCTACGTTGGTCGGCCACAAGCGCATGAAATGGATTGAAATCTGTGGCGGAAAGGCCCAGAAGCCGCTGGGCGCCATCATTCGCATCCGAGGCACCCAGGGCAATATGAGGAATCTCACCGCGGGATCGACGTGCCGGGTCACGCCCTGCGCCGAATCGGTTCGTCAGTGCTGCCAAGAGGCCATGTTGATTGAAGCCGATCCACGTGCCGCCATGCACCAGATCTTTTGGAGCAAAAATCCCGTTTTCTTGGACGGAAAACCCCTCTGCCGGCCGAGATAACAGCTCGTCACGATTTGCCGCGACCGCTAACGGATAGCCGTCAAAGAGTCGGTGAAAGAGGATGATCGTGCACATTTTACGCTGCCAATTGAGAAGCCCAGACCGTCGCCGCGATGGAATGAAACGCCGTCAGCTCGTCGTCGTCGCCGGTATCAAAACCAGCGATCAATTCTCCAGCCTCGACGCTACCCAAAAGTGCCAAAGCCACCAAGGCTTTCTCCCGTTGTCCGGGGCGACTTTGAGAACCGACGAGGTGTTCACGAAGGACCTCCACATCTGCGAATACGCGCGCCTGCAAGTGCTTGGCAAACCAAGAAAAGCGCTCTCGCTGCCGCATGAGATCAAGGTTTCGGACATTCGCGATTGGGCTGGGCATCGTGTACATAGGCACCTCAAGACTTCGGCATCTTCTGCCAACTAAAGTTGGATTCACCTTAAGCAGACAAGATTCACGAATCTGTCCTTCCGCTTACAACGTAGGAACTCCAGATTGGTTTCGAATTAATCCGAGGGTTTTGACTTGACGCGCCCGGCTCGCTCTTTTATCTCATGCAGCCCTGCATGGTTTACCGTGTAGCGGGCTGTTGTAGCTCAGTTGGTAGAGCAGCTCATTCGTAATGAGCAGGTCGTCGGTTCAAATCCGATCAACAGCTTAAAAAGGCACTCATCTGAGTGCCTTTTTTTATGGATCGACTTGAAACTCGATGATGCCGTCGGCTTCATCGGCGGTGGAAGCCCCCGGTTCAAAGTCCGCGGTCTTCCAGATGGCCTCGGCCGTGGCGTAGGCAGCATCAAATTCATCGGGGGCAGCTTTGACACTGAACGTCACGATCACCCTGTCGTTATGCGCCATCCAGAACGCGAGAGCCACGTCTTGGTTCACCTGACCGGTCAACCGGGCATGAAGTGTTGAAGGAAGCGGTGCGTCGACCCGTGTCGCTTCAATCAGCTCGCCCTGACTCAAGGTTCGTTTGAAATTGTCGATGATCGTCGATTTGAACTCGTCTGATTCGAAGGCAGGCCCCAGAGGATCCTCGGGTTCGGTGCTGATGAGAATCGTGGCGGACCCTTTGGTGGCGATCACACGCGCGACGAAATTCTCGGCCTTCTGAATCTTCCAGTCTTTGAGGCGATCGAGGTCCAGATGCAGATGAGCCGCGCCGTCGGACCACTTCAAGTTCTCAACATCGAGCTGCGAGGCCATCACCCCAGAGGTGTAAGCGTCAGTCAGCGTTGGAATGAAACTCAAGGGTGGTTTTTCGGCCGAGTCGAAGGCTGGCTTTAATGCTGACAACAACGATGCTGCCGCAAGCCTCAAGTCGCTTGCCCCAAAACCCTTGGTGGCTCCAACGACGGAAACGGCGGCCCCGTTTTTTAATACTGTGAAGTCAGCATCGGTGCGCTTGCGAAGGCCTGCATCCAAAACCTCGGCGATTTGTTGAG
>JBFFMO010000186.1:0-7263 GCA_041554035.1 Allomicrovenator sp.
GGTCCCGAATATACTCGGGCGATAGATACTCGGGCGTGCCAATATAATGACCTTCTTTGGTCAGACGCGTCATCGAATCGCCAAAATAAAACGCGATTCCAAAATCCAAGACTCGCAGCGATTCCACGGGCTCATCGCGATAGGACAACATCAGATTTGAAGGTTTCAGGTCCCGGTGAATCACTCCATGATGATGGGCCGTTGCCATGGCATGGAGCATTCGCG
The DNA here is from genome assembly GCA_041554035.1 of Allomicrovenator sp. Classification (GTDB taxonomy): domain Bacteria; phylum Myxococcota_A; class Bradymonadia; order Bradymonadales; family Bradymonadaceae; genus JBFFMO01. The sequence goes on from JBFFMO010000186.1 coordinate 226, forward strand.
TGAACAGCTTTCGGGCCTGTGCTGGAGCCATGGGGCCGTGCAACCAAAGCTCACGCGCCAGAGAATTGCCTTCGACCAATTCCATCACGATGAATGGTCGGTCGCCTGAGCGCCCGATATCAAAAATGGTGACGATATCAGGATGGTTGATCTGGGATGCGAATTTGGCCTCGCGTAAAAAGCGGGCTTCGGCTCCTGCTTCGGCCTCGTCGGCCTCGAGCTTCAGCAATTTCACTGCGACTTGGCGCCCTAAAGTGAGATCTAGCGCTTCGTAAACCTCGGCAAAGCCGCCCTCGCCGAGTTTGCGCCGAAGTTGGTAACGATTTGCCAACACCTGATCGCTGTTGAGCGTGTCGTTCATCGCCAATGAGTTGTGCACTTTGTCGGGGCTCATGGGCGCAGGTTAGCACAGCCCGTCTGGCGCGCCACCCGGATTGGAGGGGGCACAAAGGTCAGCCTCCTGGGCTCAAAAGTGGTTTGCTGTTCCGCTGGGAGCCAGAATCGGCGATAAGGCGTCCAACTTTACCCGCACACCGGCACTAAAATGACGAAGACAGCAAAACGACTCGCAAAACCATTCTATGACCAGGTTGTTCGCTTGCTCGACACCGGCAACGAGCTCTTGGACAAAGACAAGAACGAACGGGCGCTAGAGACGTTTCAGCGCGCGCTGGAGCCGATTCCTAAGCCACACGACAACTACGAAATCTCATCGTTGGTCTATGCGTCGATTGGCGATGCGTACTTCTTTCAGCACCAATTTGAAGAAGCGTTGACCAATTTTGAAGAAGCCCAACGCATTCACGGCGAGCTTCATGGGCATTTTGAACCCTTCCTGCTGCTTCGCGCAGGGCAATCGCAGTTCAATATTGGTGATCGCGACGACAACGAAGAAGCGTTGGCCAAGGCCGGCAAGCTCTTGAGCGATGCGTACAAGAGCATGGGCGACGAAATCTTCGAAGACGAAGATCCGGTCTACCTTGAGTTCGCTAAGGCGCATTCTGGCGATGCAGCCAAATCCTGAGCGGATTTCTCTGCCCAGTTCGTTCGGCTGCGTCTTTTCTCTTATTCTGGGTTGCAAGGCGCAATGCCAGGCTGGAGCCTGGCGGACCGATCACAACGTCGCCTTGTCGTTGACGACCTTTTTGAGTCAGAGGGGAATGAATTCCTGATTATCATCGGGCGGCAATCTGAAGGGGCCGGCCTCGAAGTCGGCTTCTTTCCACGCGGCTTTGGCGGCTTCCAGCTTGTCTTTGGAAGACGCGACAAAATTCCAAAAAATGTAACGGGGGCCATTCAGCGTTTCGCCGCCCAGCATCATCAGGCGGGCGCCGCGTGCGCCGGCTTTGACGGAAATCTTGTCGCCAGGTTTGAAGACCAACATTTGGCCAGTTGGATAGACGGTTCCCGAGACGGTGATTTCACCTTCGGAGATGTAGATTCCGCGGTCTTCGTGATTGTCGGGGAGCGGTAGGGACGCTCCCGCAGCCAGTACGACGTCGGCGTAGAACATCTCGGTGAAGGTTTTTGCGGGGGCCCTTTCTCCATAAGCGTTTCCGAGGATCAGCCGCACCTGGACGCCGTCGTCTTCGATCAAGGGCAGGGCGTCCTTGCCCACGTGTTCAAACGCCGGAGCGGTGTCTTCGTGGTCGTCGGGAAGAGCGACCCAAGTCTGGATTCCGAAGAGGCTAGAAGGGTGTTTTCGGGTTTCGGCTGAAGTTCGTTCGGAATGCGTGATGCCTTTGCCGGCCGTCATCCAGTTCACATCTCCGGGATGAATCATCTGGTTCGTCCCCAGCGAGTCCCGATGTTGAAACTCGCCCTTGTACAGGTACGTGACTGTGGCGAGGCCGATATGAGGGTGCGGCCGGAGCTCGATGCCTTGGTCGGTCAGGAATTCGCCAGGTCCCATTTGGTCAAAAAAGATGAAGGGGCCGACCATCTGTCGGGCGACGGCGGGCAGGGCGCGTCGAACCTCGAACCCGCCGATATCGCGGGCGCGTGGGATGATGATGGTGTCGATATGATCCGAATCGCTTGATGGGCATTCGGGGTCCGCGGTGGGTAAAAAGCTCATGACTTGCTCCACGTCTATTTGTGCGAATCGACCTTGGATTTCACGCTTCTTTGGAATTGGCTCATAGGTCACCATTCTTGATGTCTAAGGCGCAATGAAGATTCGCTTTTGAGGGTGGACAGTTGTGTAGTCACTTGATGGCAATTGCTGTGTCCGATCGAGGCACTTGGAGACGACTCGAGATTGGGACGTATGTCTAAATTTTGAGGCGGGAACACGGTGCGCGCTACTTTGACAAAAGTCTGGCGCGGAACTTGAATTAACTACGCGCATGTTGGAAATCTCACCATCTCGCTGGTAAATATCATGAAACGACTCGCCGTAATTGCCCCGCTACTCATCGTCGGTTTGTTCGGGTGTGCAGAAGACTCCGAATCACCCAAAGTGATTGCCGAGCCCGTCGTTGGTGGCGCTGATTCGCTGCGATCGGTGGATGTTCGTTCGAGGCTCAAATTTGAAGAAGCCGTCGAAGGTGTCATCAACGAAGACATGACGTTTCATGGTTACGAGTTTGCCTCAATGCCGACCGGCCAGTTTTCAGTTGAAGTGACTCAGTTGGGCACAAGCCGTGGCCTCGATACCTCGCTGTGGGTTTACGGCCGTGCCAGCGGCAGCAATTGGGAACGCATTGCATTCGATGATGACGCCGGTTGGGGGGCGCTTTCGAAGGTCAAGGGCCTTAAAGCAGGCGACTTCAAAGAATTCATGGCAGTCGTCGGAACGGCCGACAGCATGGGCCGTGGTGATTATCGGTTGTCGCTCACCTGCGATAACGATGCGTGTGTCGATGACACGATTATCAGTGTCGACGGATGCGATGACACGGTTTTCGAAGTCTATGATGCGTGCGTTGTGCACGACCTCGAGTCCGCCGAATACACGCCCGACGAGCCTGGTGAAGAAATCGCCATCGATTATTGCGGCGATAATTCTGGGGCGCTCGAAACTTATGACGAGGAATGTCAGGGCGAGGCCGGCGAAGCTGCGTATTGCCGAATCAGCCGCGACGACGTGAAGTCGGTCTCTGGCGCATGTTTGACGCGTCTTAAGGCCGCTTATTATGTGGTCGACCCGATTTCGCTTAGCCACTTGGAGTTAAGCGCCGAGTTGGAAGAAATCGCGCAAGGCTTGCTGGATTCGTCGGATGCCACGACGACGGCTCAGCTTCAGGGTTTTAAGGTTCCGGCCGGAGCGACTTTGGTCGACGTGGTCTCGACAGTTCGCACTCAGCATAATTACAGTTCGGCGTTGATGACGAGCGGGGCGCAGTCTCGGACGGACTTCCTGGCTCAAGTCGACACCGATTACCGGGATGTCGTGGATGCCATCGAAAGTGAATACGGTGTGGATTATGGAGCTTCGACGCTTTCTGGCAGCTACTACGTTGCGGCTGGTGCTGAGGCTTGGACGAGCGTCTACGTCATGTACTTTGCCGAGGTCAATATTGGGTTCGCCATGAGTATTGAAGCTGGCGAGTAATCAAATCGTAAGTCGCAATGCCAGACTGGAGCCTGGCGGACCCATCACAGCTTCCAGCTAGCGGTCTAGGCTAAACCAATCGACTTTAGGAATTCGTCGACGTCGAAGCCCAACTCGGCGGCTTCGTCGAAATAGGCGTTGGCTTTTTCTTCGTCGAATTCTACGCCATCTGCGGTGGCGTACATCACGCCAAGCATGGCGGCAGCACGCCCGTGGCCACCTTCGCGAGCGCGTTCGTACCAGACGACCGTTTCTTTGATGTCCTGGTCGATCTTGGAATTTCCGGTCGCGTAGAAAGAGCCCACGTTGAACATGGCGCGCCGTGAGCCGGCTTCGGCGGCTTTCAGACACCAGTCGATGGCAGTGGCTTCGTCGTGTTCAATGCCGTCGCCGTTCGACAACATCACGTAGAGCTCGAACATGGCGTCGGCGTTGCCTCGGTCTGCGCTGGTTTTGATATGAGCCAGTGCGACGTCTGGGTCTTGAGGAAGTCCGACACCCGAGTAGGCCATGTAGCCGGCGAGCAGGTGAGAATGGCCTTCAGGATCGTCGGAAAGCAGGCGTTCAAGATCCAATTTGGCGTACTTCGCGGCTTCATGGGGTACAAAGAAGTAAGCTAGCCGAATACGATGCAGCGCCGCACCGGGGAATTCGTCTGCGGCCTTTCCATAGTGAAGGATTGCTTTCTCTGGGTTGCGGCTTACGAATGTTCCGTTGGCGTAGGTGTCACCAAGTTTTATATGCGCCAATGGCGTGCCATCTTCTTCCAGGAGTCGGATCATGTCGTGGATTTTATCCGGAGACATCAGCCCGATGATATGGTCGCCTCTGAGTAACGCGTTTTCGATGATGAGGGCTTGTTCTAAGAGGTTATCGGTCATCGCGCGCTCCTGCTTCTGGCGGCTTTAAAATCATGTTTGAAATGGCGGAAGAGAACGCTCTTCAGGTCTTTGGGCTCGGTTTCTGGCGGGATGCCGTCTGCAAGGCGGTAGATTTGCTCATAGAACCAAGCTGTCCCGGTTTGAGAGTTCAGGCCGCGGATGGTGCTCGAGGAGCTACGGTGGCTCCAGAAGCCGTCACCCAATTTGATTTTTGTTTCGGGCTTAGGAAGTTCTGTGATTTCGCCAGCCGCCAGGCGGTTTGGGAAATCAGGCATGAAACAAAACGGTCTCCCAATTCCGATGAGGTCGACCTGGCCTGAGGCTAGCGTTTCCTCCATGAAGGAAGCGGTTCGAAAGCCGCCGGTGACCATAAGGGGCAGGTCGGGAGCGGCTTCACGAATCAGCTTTGCGTACTCCAAAAAATAGGCTTCACGTGCATTGGGGCGTTTATCGTCGGCGTCCAAAAATGCCACATTTTCGTAGGTTCCGCCGCTGATTTCCAGAAAGTCGATTTTCTTTTCGGCCAGCCATTTGGCCACCGTTGCGGCGTCCGAGTCCGAAAAACCACCTTTTTGGAAATCCGAAGAATTCAGTTTCACGGCCACGGGATAGTCGTCACCGACGGCGGCACGGACTTCGTCGACCAGCCGCATCAGGAAGCGAGCGCGGTTTTCGAGCGATCCTCCCCATTTATCGGTGCGTCGATTGGTGTGTGGCGACAAGAACTGTGAACACAAATAGCCGTGTGCCGAATGAATCTGCACACCGCTGAACCCTGTGTCTTTGGCAGTCTTGGCGACAAAAACCCACCGTTTGATGATGTCCTCGATCTCGTCATCGGTGAGCGCGCGTGGTTTCGCAAAAAGGCTGGCGATATTTAGTTGAACGGCCGATGGCGCAACGGGAGACGAGTTCACCAAGCGTGTGCATTGGCGACCGGGATGGCTGATTTGCATGAAAATCTGGCTTCCGTTCTCTTTGCCAGCCGCGGCCCATGCCCGGAGCGCTTCAAGGTCGGTTTTATCGTCCACGACGACGTTCCCGGCGCGTTCCAGATAGCGTCGGTCGATCATGACGTTTCCGGTCAACAACATGCCAGCACCTCCCTTGGCCCACGTACTGTAAAGCCGCTCATGCCGCTTGGTGGCGTCGTCGTTGACGTCAGCAATACCCTCGGTCATCGCGGCTTTGGCGATTCTATTTTTGACCCTGAGCCCGCAGGGCAAGGTCAGGGGATTGAAGACAGTTTTAAGTGAGGGTTTTTGTGGCATAATGATGTCCTTGTAGCGCCCGCGACGTGTTTACCTCGACGCGGCGACCCCCGACAAGCTGGAGGCGACAATGAGGTTCATCATGCTGGCCTGTATCGTATGCCTCTTGAGCGCGTGTGGCGCGGAAAAACCCATGCCGGTGGTCGTTGCGCCGGAAGTGGACACAGCCAATGAGGTGGTTGCGCAGCCACAGGATACGACAGCGACAGAAGACTCGAACGCCGACCCTGTGGAAGACGTGGAATGGTCACCCAATTCAACGGATACTTTGGACGAGGTATCGGAGTCTGCCATTGATTTGGAGATGGGCGACGGCTACGAGCCCGTTCATGTGAACGGCGAAGCGCCTCGTGTATACGAGGCGATGAAGTGCAAAACCGCCAAAGATTGCAGGGGAATGCGCCGACCCAAAATGCCGGGGGAAAAACGCTGCATCAAGAACACATGCGTGTTCGTTGGAAAGCCGTTACACGTCGAGGATGTTATCGAGGTGTTTTAGGCGAGGAGCGCCAGCGCGGCCCAGGTCGCCAGACCGGCAAATAGCGGAATCGAGAAATTATCATCAACGCTGCCGCTGAAGAGCTCGGCGACCGCCCCCACCAAGCCGGCAATCAAGGCAGTCACGACTTTGGTGCTCATCGACAAGTCGGTGTGGAATACCTGAAACACGGCAAAAACCACGACGGAAGCCACCACAAAAAACGCCGTCGTTCCTTCCAGCGAACGATTATGGATCAGCTTGATGCGCCCCCATTTTCGTCCAATGAAGGCCGCAGCGGGGTCACCAAGACCCAATGCCATCGCGCCCGCGGCGCATGCAGCGGGCTCTCCGGTCAGACTCAATAGTCCCAGGGCGGTGGCGTACCACGTCGCGGAATTCACCTTGAAACGTTCGTGAGGATGGGCGACCGGCCCCAAAAACCACATCAGGATTTCGTTCCAGCGATGGCTTTTGCGACGCGTTAACTCCAAGGTCCAAGCCAGAACGCCAAAACCAAGCGCGACGGCCATCACGATATTCCAGGGCGTGAACTCGACAAAAAAGAGTCCAACAAAACCCGAGAACATATGCATGATGGAGCGGGTGTAATTCGTCGGTCGTAGGCTTGGGAGCTCGACATGATGAGCTCGCAGCGCGCTCGCCAGGGCCTCATAACGTGGGTGGATTTCTTGCCGAAACTCCATCCACTTATTCTTGAGATCCGAGGCCGTGGGGACACCGGCACGCAGGCTTTGCATCACGGCGTCGTACTCAACCTGAGCATCCGACATCGGGCTGTTTTTGAACTGATTTGTGGCTTCCTCGAATCGCGCAGCCAGACTCGCAAAA
>JBFFMO010000187.1:0-7260 GCA_041554035.1 Allomicrovenator sp.
AGACCGTGGGGCGAGCACCGAGCGGCCACGGGGTCGACTTAAAGACGGGCGCCCAGCCAACGTCTGGAAACGCGCGCTGATAAGCCATCGCGGGCCCAAGCACACACAGGACCTCGCTGAACATCAACGAAAACGCCAGAGGCAGCAGCAGCTGCAGGAAGCCCCCGACCGCGACCATCAGAAAGGCGACCACAAAAAACAGCGCGTATGCTGAAAAAGGAGAGGGAGAATCAGTACGCATTGAACTCGAGCGTGAGCTCGACGTCCGCCTCGAAAGGCTCATTACCAATACGAGCTGTGGGGCCCGACACACCAAAGAGGAAGTCGCCCTCAAAGTACTTGGCTTCACGCGTGAACGCAGGTCGGTCAACTGTCACATCAAAGGAAAGCGGAACAAGGCCCACGGACTGCGACGGTGTGCCGGTCGTGCCGGCGACCAACGTGTTGCCGTCGGTAGGCTGCAACAGGAGTTCGATGTCGCCATTCCACAGGTAGGGCCAGGAACGAACAGCTGAGGTTGAGCCCTCGACGACCTTCATCGATGCCGAAGTCAGCTCGATTTCATTGGCCGGATGCCCAAGTTTTTCTTCAGCTTCGGCAAGGAACGCCGAAAAACCTTCAAAACCTTGCTCTGCTCGGCAGACCTCAAGTTCGTCGGTGCACGAGCCAAATCCATCGCTGAAAAACCCGTTGGCTTCGTCGCAATCCTGGCAGTTATTTCCGATATAGCCTGTCGAACATTCGCAGGCGGGAACGCCTTGATCGTCTTCCATGCATTGACCGTTGCCCGCGCAATAAGTCGCGGTGCAGCCTTCGTCGATCACACAGAGGTTTTCGGCGTCGAGGCTTGTTCCTGGCGCGCAATCGCAACGAAAGACCGTTCCCTGAGCCAGGCAGCGTGTTTTGCCCTCTTCCTCGGTGCAAGGATTGGGGTCACAGGGGCCAAGCGTGCAAGAACCGCCCAATTGGACCAACGCCTGAAGCTGTCCTTTTTGGACATCGCGTGGGCCAACACCCTGAATCTGAACCACAAGTTTGGTCGTGGCCGCGGGTTCTTCGCAACCACTTGAAATGAGGGTTGCGGCAGCTGCCATGATTAAGAGAACACGTTGCATGGATTCCTCGAAAAAAACCGGTCGAGAGCACTTTATGTCGCCTTGCGGGTCGGGACAAGGCCCTTGCCTCAATGTCAGTTGAAGCTCTCGCCCACTGAGCTAGAATCCCGTATGCTCGATACGAGGTTTGTATGACGTTTTCAGATCAGCTCAAGAAAATCAAAAAGGACCTTGAGAACCAAGAGAAGTCCGTCAAGAAGCAAGCCATCGAGAAGATGGCGCGGCCTCCCAAGGCGCCCAAACCGGTTCAAAAACCCAAAGGTCAAGCCGCGCCTCTGCCGGCCGAAAATCACCTGAGCGACGAAGAGCTTTTTGCACAATCGGTTGCCGGCATCGGCAAAAGCGAAGTGTATCGAGGCAAATTTGGCGATCCCTTAGACAGGTGGGAGCCCAAAAAAGAATCCGATAAAAAAGCGGAGGCCAAGACTCAGGCCGAAGAGGCTGAAGCCCGTCAATTTGTCGAAGAATTGAGGGAACAGAGGACGTTCGAAGAGGTTGTCGGCAAGCTCGATAAGCGTTTTAAGGGCGAGAAATATCATGTCCCCAACAAGTCGACGGCGATCGCGGCAGCGACTGCGCTTCATACCGAGGCGCTCGCTTTAGACAGCGATGGTTTGCGCTCGGTCGACGTCACGCCCGCTCATCGCGAGTTGTTGAAACGCGCGGATGCCTACCGAAAAGAAAAACGAATCCCGGAACTGAATCTACGAGGCCGCACCAAAGACGACGCCCTGCTGCGGCTCGAAGGCTTTTTGGATATCGCGCGTCGCCGCGGCGACCGTTACGGGCGAGTGATTCACGGCAAAGGCAAAGGCTCGGAAAGCGATCCCGTGATTAAACCGGCAGTCTTGATTTGGTGCGAGGGCCCGGGCGCAAAAGTTGTCGCCGGCTACGCCCCTGAAGTGAGCGACGACGGGGACTACGGCTCAATCATACTTGAGTTTCGCAAGGTGTGAGGGTTCCTTGTGGCCAAGTTCTTCTCGTATTTTGACGCCGCTCCATCTGCCCGCACGGAGCTGCTTGTTCGGCTGATTTGCCTGCTTTTTGCGTTCGATGTGTGGGCCAACCCCATCGCTCGCGCAGGCCGTTATGGACATGGCGACTTCAACGTCGCTCATTTTCAGATTTTGGATTTCATCTACCCGATGCCCTCACCGGGAATTTACCTCTCGGCCTTATTATTGGCGTCCTTTGCCGCCATCACGGTAACGGCTCTGGGGCCCAATCGCTGGAACGTGCCTGTTTTGGCGGCTTCGTGGGGCTACGCTTGGTCCTCAGCTTACATCGACGGTTTTCAGCACCACTATTTTTTAGCTCTGGTCTTCATTTGTTTCATGGGCATTCCTCGCCGAGATTCTTCGCGCGTTGCATGGGGATATCCGCTTTTATGCGCAACGATTGCGAACATGTATTTCTGGGCAGCCGTGGCCAAGACCGACCCCACCTGGATCGATGGTTCACGCCTGGCCACGATTCTTGGCTCGCGACGGGCCCCGCTTGAGGCCTTTTGGGTCTCGATAGGATTGGGGGCCGATTGGACCTGGGCTGCGATTTCGGTGGCAACGATCCTCTTGGAGTTGGTGTTATGCGCCGCGTATTTCATCGCGCCCTGGGCCTCAAAACCATGGCATCGAGCCGTGCTTTGGGTGGGCCTCGCATTGGCGTTGGGCCTGCATGTTGGCGCTGAAATCATCAACCTCGATATCAAGTGGTTCTCGCACTACATGTTGATGCTCGCCGTGTTTTGCCTGACCCCGGATTCGATTTCATCGCGGGTCGAGGCTCGCCTTCGGTCGTTCTCAGAAAAAGTGAAGGCCCGATTTGGGGGCAAAACGCCCCCTGGGGCGCCTTGGGTATGGGCTTTGGCCGCAGGCCTCGCCGTCCTGGGTTATCTGATTCCTGCAGACTTACCCGGCACCGGGTTCGCGGCAGGCGCGATCGTTATGACGATGATCGCAGCGACGCTAATGGGATTGCCGCGTACACGCACTCTGGCCGCGTCCTTCGCCCTTGCGTCCGCCGCGTTTTCGTTGACGATCGATGTGTCCGAGTCGCGTTATGATTATTGGCGATTTGTGGGCGCGTCGAGCTCTCGGTCAGCACGAGCTCAGACCGATCCCAGCCGCAAAATCGAGTACTTGAAGATCGCAATCGACGCCTACGAACGCACCGATCGACATGCCCCAGACGGCAAGGGGCGCAAGGACACGATTCAAAGACTTCATCGACGACTTGAGGCCGCCCGAAAATGAAGACGCAAACACGAGTTTTCATCGCCGCTTTTCTGGTGCTTCAGGTTCTTTTGCCCCTGCGATATTACGTGCAAGAAAACGTCGATGAACGCTTCGCCTGGCGCATGTTCATCAGTCCGCACGATAAGATTTGTACACCGCAAGTCACGCTGACTTCCTACGGTCAGGAAGACCAAGTTGATATGCTCGAAATCCTCCATCCGGCTTGGATTTCGAATATCAAAGAAAACCGCCCCGAGATTATCGAACCCTACCTGAAACGCCTTTGTGCTCAGGCCGGAGCCGAGTCAGTGGTGATGGTCAATAACTGTACTCCTGAAGGTCAGCCGACTCGTACGTCGGTCTACTCCCGCGAATGCGAAACACCCTAAGCTCTTAGATCAAGAAGGAAAACTAGGTGCAATTACGGCCATTCCAAACTAGGCTGGGCGCCGAACAACGAATTTGATGATGAGGAGAATGAAAAATGTCCAGTTTTACCATGCCCGCAAGTAATCCAATGGGTCAGTCACTTGGTGCCGACGATATCGAGCTTCAGAACCCGGCTCAGCCCAAGGTTGATATCGTCGCTACCTTTACCGACGCCCTTGAAACCATCAAACAACATCCAGCGGAAGCCATCGGCGGTGCCATGGCGATCATGTTTGTCACGCTGATCGTCAATGTAATCCTGACCTTCATTCAAATGGCCGTGGTGGGCATCTTGTCGGCTGCCATGTCGCAGACGGGCTCCGAAGCAGCGATGTATGGTGTCATGGCCATTCAAATCGGCCTTCAACTCATCTCCACGGTGATTCTGGTCATCATCCAAGGCGTTTTGTCAGGTGGATATTATATCATGTGGTTGAGGATGGTTCGTGGCGAAGAGGTTTCGTTCAACAACTTCATGGACGTGAAACCTTTCATTCTTCCTTTGGTCCTCACGACGCTTCTCATGCAGCTTTGCATCATGGGCGGCATGTTGCTGCTCATCGTTCCGGGCATCATCATTTCATTGGGCATCTGGGTCGCTCCGATGGTCGTGCTCGACAAAAACCTTGGCCCGGTCGACGCCATCAAGGGCGCTTGGCGGATCACTGATGGTTACAAGGTGGACATCTTCCTTCTCGGGATCCTGATGGCCGTCGTCAACGTCATCGGTGTGATTCCATGCGGCTTGGGACTGATCCTCACCATCCCGTTGAGCCTTGGCGCCATGGTGAGCTTCTACAACCAGATCGCAGTGCCTGGTCGTGCCTACGCCGAAGGCGAGCAACTTCTTCACGCTTTCGAATAAGCCTGATAGGTCCGGGGCGGCGCCATGGAATCTGATTTCGACCTTGAGGTCGACCGCCGCATCGCGGCTCTTCGCGCCAACCCGGATTCGTTTCTCCAGCGTTTTGATACCAATCAAGACGGTCGGATCGACGATCAAGAAATGGCGGCCGTTCGGGCCGTCGTTACCCACGAAATCCTGACGGGAGCCCAAGCCACCAAGAGCCCATGGGTTGTCCGCGATCGTTTCGAGCTTTTGTCCGAGCTTGGTCATGGCGCGCAGGGTGTGACGCATCTCGCCCGTGACCTTCAGTCCGGCGACCTGGTTGCCGTGAAGGTCATGAACCTGAAAACGGCTCGTGAGTGGAAGGCAATCGACCTTTTTCATCGCGAAGTCGAGGCGCTGCGCCAGCTTTCTCATCCCCAAATCCCGGCGTTCATCGATGCTTTTGACATCGACGAAACCGAATTCTACCTGGTCCAAGCCTTTGTCCCTGGCGACAATTTACAGGTGCGTTTGGCCCGCCATGAGCTTGTCGATGAGGGCAGACTCATAAACATCGCCGAGCACTTATTTGAGGTTCTGTCTTATCTGCACAATCAATCGCCGCCGGTACTGCATCGTGATGTGAAACCCGCCAACATCATCATCAACGATGACGGCCAGGTTTCATTGGTCGATTTTGGAGCCGTTCAAAATCAAGGCTCCCGAGGCACCACGATTATTGGGACGTCAGGATATATGCCGCCAGAACAGCTCATCGGGCGTGCGATTCCAGCCTCTGACGTTTATGCCGCCGGCGCGCTCTTGATCCATGCCGCAACCCGAGTCCATCCGGCAGACTTGGAGGTCTCCCGGTTGAAACTTCAGTGGCGCGCTCGGGCGCACGTCGGGGATGCCTTGGCGAATTGGATCGATCGATTGATTTCACCGGCCATTGAAGACCGACCACAAAATGCCGATGAGGCGCTTCGTCTGTTGAATTTAGTCGGCTCCCCGCAAGATGCTCTAATCCCGAAACCTGCGTCCAATGCACTCGTGACGAGTCATGCAGAGCGCGGAACGGTTTCAATCACGCGTGATGAAGGAGGGCTCACGGTGGCGTTTGGCCCACCCCACTGGTCTTCGCGCATTCAAGCATTTCTCCCCGTTCTTCTCATTCCGGTGCTCACCTTCATTGCCTACGGGACTACTTTTTTGGGGGCGCTGGTGGTTTCCGGGTCAAATTTGCTGATGTTTTTGGGTTGGTTTTTGGTCGTCCACCGAATTCGAGCAGTTCGCACGCTCAAGTTGAATCCGGAACATGCAGAGCTCTATGTCGGTCGAGTCTTGGAGAAATCATTGGCAACGAAAGACATCGACGGGCCAATGATGCTTTCCACCAATGGGCGGCGGCCCAAGCTTGCTTTGTTGATGAGGACCAGCAGAAGCGTCGTTATCACGAATCAAGGCGGGGATGATATTGAGTGGGCTGAGCACGAAATTCGGAAGTACTTAGGTGATATTCTCTCATGAGTTTTTCGTCACGATTTAAGAAGAATGAACTGATTGCACAGGGGCAGACTCTGACGTGGAAAGGGCATGATACCCAGACGGGCTTGAACGTGGTGATCAAGGAGTTGCGCCTTAAAGACCGGGGTCAATGGAAGGGCCTTGAGCTTTTTGAGCGCGAAGTACAGGTCTTGCGACAGTTGGAGCACCCGTTCATCCCGCGACTTTTGGACGCCGACCTGGGCCAAGAAGATCCGCATGTCTGGACCTTGGCCCAAGAGTGGGTGCCTGGATACGACCTTCGCTCCGCGCCAATCATGGACGAGCCTGCGCTTCGAGAACTCACAAAACAAGTGCTCCAAATCTTGGTGTATTTGCAGGGATTCTCTCCGCCCTTGATTCATCGAGACATCAAACCAGCCAATATAATTCTGAACGATAACACCCCGTTTTTGGTGGATTTCGGCGCCATTCAATTGGTGGCTCCGTCAGACGAGGGAGGCTCCACGATCGTGGGAACATCAGGTTATATGCCGCCTGAGCAACTCATGGGCCGAACCAGCCCATCCAGTGACCTCTATGGCCTCGGGATGACCTTGGTGTGGCTCGTCACACGTTGTGAACCCGATGAGCTGCCCATGACGCGAATGAAAGTCATCTGGGAACCTTCGTTGAGCATGTCTATTTCACGGGGATTTACCGAATTCATCAACCGGATGATTGCACCTCTGGAAGATGACCGATTTAGCGACGCGAATGCGGCCTTATCAGCGTTGAAGGAAGGGCGGAATGAAGCCCTTCAGGTCACGTCACCCAGTCAAACCAATCTGAAACTCACGAGCGACGGACAAGAGTTTGAGATCCTGCTGAGTCCCGCCCCATCGGCTAAAACCATGTCCGCCATTTCTCTTTTAGTCCCAATATTTATCGCATTATTGATCACTCAACTGAAGGTCGCTCTCGAGGGGAAGATCGCGGTTATTGCGGCGCTATGCGGTGTGACGCTTGCTGGCTTTTTCCTGTCCAGGGTCAGTTTTGATTTAGATGTCGCCAGGTTTCGAATCGGCGAGGGGAGATGGCGTCTAGAACATGGTAAACGGGTCGTAGCGCAAGGACCGGAGTCCGAGATTCGTGGCCTTTCTCATAT
>JBFFMO010000188.1:0-7254 GCA_041554035.1 Allomicrovenator sp.
CGGACCTCACGAAGCCAACCATTCATGAAGCCCAGGTCTTTCTCTTGCATCGCTGCAGCGACGCCGCCGCAGCCGTAATGCCCGCATACGACGATGTGTTTGACGTTCAAGACCTCGACCGCGTACTGCAAAGCCGATTGAAGATTCATATCGATATTGCAGACGAGATTCGCGACGTTTCGATGAACAAAAACGTCGCCCGGCTCCAAACCCATGATTTCGTTGGCCGGAACTCGGCTGTCCGCACACCCAATATAAAAGAAGTCAGGCGTCTGCGCGGCCGCAAGGCGTTCAAAATAGTCGTGTCGTTCTGAGACCTTTTCGGCGACCCAGCGTTTGTTGTTTTCGAAGACTTTCTTGTAGATGTCGTCGGTCATGAATTCTTAGGGTTGAAAGCCCGCCATCACGGCGACGCGTGTATTGAAGGTCCTTGCGTCTAGGAATTCGAAAAGGTAGCGGCCGATGACCACTTCATCTTCACTTTCCAGCGCGCATAGTGCATGAGGTTGAAGTTTGACACCATTGAGAAGCGTCCCGTTATGGGCACCCAAATCCATGATTCGGTGCTCCCCCTCTGGGGTTCTCACAAACTCACAATGACGATGGGAAATCGAGTATTCGGGGATGATGATGTCGTTTTCGGAGGACCGCCCCAAGCGGATACTTTTGGTCTCCGGCCCAAAGCGTGCCTTTTCGATTCGCCAAACGCGTCGGTGCAAAGATTTGGTCTCCTGCGCGTCCATGTCGAGCGAGGCCAAAAATGTCTGGGCTCCACCTCGCTCACCGTCCTCCGCAAGGGTTCCCACAACGCCCAGCCCCAGAAGAACCGCCGTCCCTTGCCTTATCGCGAACTCTTTGGGCCCTAAATCGCGGCAGAGTTTGATGTATTCGTCGATGTGCTTCGTCATGCGATGGGATCATAGTTGGTTTGCCCAAGCAATGCATCGGTAATGTCCCAAAATACCGGTCAAGGTTGATCTTTGCGGCCGTCGGCGTGAATTGCGAATCGTCCCCGATCGCGAGGATGGACAGGGGATTCGTTGGGCCAAGGCCAGCCTCCAAATCCGGTATTTTGGTAGTCGGACATCGCCTGGCGGATTTCAGCGGTGGTGTTCATCACAAAGGGGCCGTGCTGCGCGACAGGCTCTCCAATGGGGCGGCCCTGAAGAATCAGCATTTCGGCTCTTTTGTCGCCGTTTTGAATCAGCATTTCTTTTTCGGGGTCCACAACCGCCCCAAGGCCGCGCTTCAAGGGCGTGCCTCCAAGCTGAAGGGTGTCGCCTTCGAAAAAATACAACACCCGCATCGCACCCTCTGGAGCCGCTGGAAGAACATACTCCGCGCTGGCATCCATTTCGAGGGTCCACACGGCCAGGTGAGCATCGGGCTCCGAGGCCCATGAGTCAGGTGGCGGTGAAAGCGGAGAAAGGTCTGCAAGTGCGCCCGCGATCACGGTGGCGATGGTGGTTTTTCCATAGGCGTCTTGATGTTCTTGCCGGGGTATCTTCTCGGACCAAAACATCGTGAAATGAGGCTCAACCAATTTCTTTTTGGCGGGCAGGTTCAGCCAGATTTGAAAGAGCTCGGTGGGGTTTTCTCGGTCTTGGTTGACCAACGGAAACATCTCGCAATGCACGACGCCTTTACCGGCGGTCATCCATTGAACGTCCCCGTGCCCAAAGCGCGCGGTTGCTCCCAGTGAGTCGGAGTGGTCGATGAAGCCGTTACGGGCGAGTGTGATGGTCTCAAACCCACGGTGGGGATGGCCGGGAAAGCCCGGCACTTTCGACCCGTGGTACATGCTCCATCCATCCTTGCCCGAGAAATCGCTGCCGATTTGGCGTCCGGCAAGGCTCGTCACGGGCCCCATGGCTTCGTTTCCCGCAGGGTACTTGTCCAAGTGGTGCACGCAGAAGAGGAAGGGATCTAGGGTGGGCCACGGCATGGAAGCCAAAGAGAATGTTTCTTGGATGGGTGAACTCATATGGGCTCCTCAGTTGAGGGTAATGATGACCGAGATCCTGAAAAAGATTCGAAGTTTTACGGCGTAGCGGGCACCCGTCAATTGACGCCGTGCCTGCACCTGCACTAATAATAAGGTGAAAACGAGAAATACGGGGATTCTATGAATAGTGATCGTAAGAAGTGGCTGGAAGCGCTGTGGGAGACCTCGGTGGACGGTGTGATCGTCGTGGGTAGCGACGGTTTGATTGTGGAGGCCAATCCCGCAGCTCTTCGCCTCTTTGAATACGAAAAAGGCGAGCTCGATGGCTGCACCATTGAGACCCTGATTCCCCCTGAATTGCGTGCGATTCATCAGTCACACCGGTCCAATTATGGCAAAAATCCTCGCCCACGGGTGATGCGAGGAAATCAGGAGCTCGTGGGTGTAACCAAACGCGGACACGAGATTCCGGTCGAGATTTCTTTGACCCCCGTCGCGCTTGAAACCCCCGTCACCGTGGCTGTGGTACGCGATGTTTCATCGCGTCATGCCTACGAAGAGAAATTGCGGCACCTGAGTTTTCATGACGCTCTTACTGGCCTGCATAATCGCGCTTTTTTTGAAGAAGAACTGGAGCGCTTGGAAGTGGGACGGCTTCGGCCCGTGGGCATCCTCGTTGCCGACATCGATGGGCTGAAACGCACCAATGACGTGCACGGGCATTCGGCGGGCGATGAGTTGATTCGCGTGGCGGGAAATATTCTGAAGAGCTCGCTTCGTGTCGAAGATGTTGTTGCGCGCTTTGGTGGAGATGAATTTGTCGTGTTGTTGCCAGGAGTCGGAGCCGATTTGTTGGCGGAGGTGACCCGTAGAATTCGTTCCAACGTCCGCAATGGCGGCGCTTCACGCGGTCTGCGCCTGTCTATCGGAGGCGCGGTCGGTCAGGCTGGCGACCTCTTGAAGGACGTGCTGCGTCGCGCTGACGCGAATATGTACGACGACAAGAGATCGGGTTCATGAGTTGAAAACGAAATCAACTTATCTGGCCGCGACCTCAAGTTGTCCAGATTTGTGACGATGAGTGTTCATCTGGGAAGTTTCAGCTGCAGATATGCTGAGCTGGACAGATGGAACCTCGCAGGATTACGGTGAAAAATTCCTGCCGTGAAATTGGTCTGTCAAAATGGGACTTCCAAATATCCTGATAGAAGATTCCGTTGGCGATCAACTGGGCTACGCGAAGCCGTTGAGTCGACTCGAAGATTTCTTGCGTCCAGATTGTCTGGCGTCGGCGACCGAGTTGGTTTCGCTGGCGAATGGAACTCCGATCCCTGTGACCTGTCTGGACATCAACTGCAGGACCGTGAAGGGCGTGCTCACGGCACGCCGGTCGGGAGACACCCGTTTTGTAAGCCTCCGCATCGCGGTTCAGGATGAGCCTGTCGCATACACTGAGGTGCCGCTGACCGGCGCTTTGGCCGACGGAACGGTGCTTTGGAAGCTTGACGTTCGAAACGCGGAGATCCACGTCGAGCACAGGTCTGGACCGGCCGATGAATTGGTGTCGTTCACGACACATTTTTCAACGTGGTTGGAGTCAGTACACGCCGATGATCGTGGGATTTTGGACTCACAGCTTCAGGCCTCGATTGCCACGGGCTCCGACATTCATACGGTCGTGCGGGTCATTCGTCCCGACGGTGGTGAACGCGTCGTTGAGGCCTTTGGAAGGGCGGTGGTTCAAGCCGGGATAACCATCGAGGTCGTCGGGATGAGTATCGACGTGACCTCGCGTACCGCGGCGGTTGAAGCCATGGCGAATCAGACCGCTCGCCTTGAATTGGCTCTGGTTGCCTCTGGAATGGGGACCTGGGATTGGGATATTGGGGCCGATGTCGTGACCTGGTCGGACAAGGTCGCCGAGACCTTTGGCACTTCGGTGGAGCAATTCGCTGGAGATGTTCGGGCCTACGAGAGCTTCATTCATCCCGATGATCTTCAGTCGGTTCGGGCAGCCATCGCTGATTGTCTCAACGGGGTCACCCCGGATTATCAGATCAGCCACCGCATCATATTACCCAGTGGAGAGGTGCGATGGCTTGAGGCCAAAGGAGCGTTGCTTCGAGACTCAGATGGCAAGCCTGTGCGCTTTTTGGGCACGGTCTGGGACTCGACGCTCAAGCGAGAACAACAAGACCATATTGAGCGGATGGAACGTGATCTTGTTCGGGCGAGCGACCGATTCAGACTCGCGTCGGAGTCTGCGGGAATCGGGCTCTGGGAGGTGGATTTACGGAATCGGATTCACACCTGGGATGCACAGATGTGCATTCTTTTTGGTCACGACTCGGACCACTACGTGGGCTCTTCCGAACCATGGATGAAGGCAGTCCACCCGGAAGACCGTGATCAAGCGGTCAAGGAATTGCTTCAGTCGATCGAATTTGGCCACGGCACGTCCAATTTCCGAATCGTCCTTCCCGGTGGCGAAATTCGGCACATGGTTTCGTTTGGACAGGTGATTGCAGACGCTGAAGGTCCGCGTCTGGTTGGCCTGTGCATGGATGTTTCTCAGCGCCAAGAGTCTCAGGTCCGGGAACGCAACCGAAACAAGGTGTTGGAGGCTCTCTTGTCCTCAGCGCCCGTTCAGGAGGTGTTGGGGGTGTTGGTGCAGGTTCTGGAGGAAGAAGACCCGCGCGCGCGCATCGGTTTCATGCTGGTCGATCCAAGCGGTCGATTTTTGGAAAACGCAGCGGCACCATCGATGCCCGCTGAATTCCTGTCGGCGGCGAATCAGCTTGAGATCTTGGAAGGGTGTGGCTCGTGCGGAAGCGCTGCTGCGCTTCGTAGGCCGGTGGTGGTTGAGGATATTCAAACTCACCCCTATTGGAAGGCTTTTCGAGATATCGCGCAACGAGCGGATATTGGAGCTTGCTGGTCGATGCCCATCTTTGGTCCGGGGGATCAGCTATACGGAACTCTGGGGATGTATTTTTCGGAACCGAGAAAACGGGACGAAGATATCCTTCGCAGGTTGAGCGAGGCTGCTGACTTCGCTGCACTGGCCATCGAACGCAAGAATGCAGACGTCGCGGCCCGTAACCGGGAGTTACTGCTTCAATCGATGGGAGAGATCGCGGGAGTGGGTGGTTGGGAGCTCGATCTCCGTAACGGCCAGCGCGTCTGGACCGATGAAATGCACCGAATCCACGACATGTCACAAGCCCAGACGGGATGGGCGGTATTGCAGGGGCTTTACGTTGAGGACTCAAAGGCTCGGCTCGAAGCGGCCGTCGAACACGCCATTGCCACGGGCGAGCCTTGGTCCCTTGAACTCGAGCTGGATACTGAGGGAGGAAAGAATGTTTGGATTCGTTCCGAAGGACGAGCCCAAAGCATCGACGGTGTGGTGGTTCGGCTCTTTGGTGCGGCGCAGGATATTACCGAAATGAAACGCGCGGAGCGGGAGCGCGAAGCACTCCAAGAGCAGCTCCTGCACGCTCAGAAGATGGAATCGATTGGTCGGCTTGCGGGTGGGGTTGCGCACGACTTCAATAATATTGTCTCGGTGATTCTTGGACACGCTGAGCTTGCGATGGAGACCGCGCCCGAAGGCAGCGAGTTGATGGAAGATTTGAACGAAATTCGACTCGCGGCGGAGCGTTCTGCGACGTTGACACGCCAACTTCTTGCATTTGCACGAAAACAACCGATGTCCCCGAGCGTCGTCAACATCAACGATACGATCGCCGGAATGGTCAACATGTTGCGTCGACTGATCGGTGGCCAGGTTTCATTGTCTTGGGTTGCCGAGCCGGACCTGGGCCGGGTCTTCGTCGACCCTGCGCAAGTCGATCAAATTCTGGCGAACCTGTGCGTAAATGCGCGTGACGCCATCGAAGATCGCGGCTCCGTCAAAATTGCGACTGCCAATGTGGTGGTGGATGAGGAACTCTCCCTTGAACTGGGAGATTGTGCCCCGGGGCAATATGTCTGTTTATCTGTGACCGACAGCGGTTTTGGGATGCCCGACGAAGTGGTCGAGCATATCTTCGAACCATTTTTCACGACGAAGGGTGTGGGGATGGGCACGGGTCTGGGTTTGGCCACGGTATACGGAATTGTTAAACAAAATCAGGGTGGAATTCGCGTAGAGAGCGAAGTGGGCGTGGGCACACGTTTCGAGATTTACCTGCCCATGGATGTCGATTCTAGGGGTAAAGATGATGACGAGTTCGAACTGGCGGAGCGTTCTCGGCCACGACTTTTTTCGACGATCCTCTTGGTGGACGACGAGCCCATGTTGCTGAAGGTGGCGAGCCGGATGCTTGACGGGCTGGGGCATGAGGTTTGTACAGCGCTGGGACCAGATGAAGCGATTCGTATTGCCAGCGAACTCGGCAATATCGATGTGCTTCTCACAGATGTCATCATGCCCGGGATGAACGGAAAGCAGTTGTCGGATGCCTTGTTATTATTGCACCCCGAAATGACGGTCGTATTCATGTCTGGATATACCGCCGAAGTCCTTGAGGAGGAGGGGGTTTTTAGTGACGCCTATTTTCTGCAGAAGCCGTTCTCGCTCAATGAACTCAACGAAATCGTGATTGAAGCACTGAATATCGCGTAAGATTTCTTCGAACCGAACTCGGTTTTGCCTCATCATCATCATCTATGAATAAAGAAAATATCAGAGCGCTCGGGCAGAGGTCCGAGAGAATCCAAGCGTCGAGTCAGTGGAAAAACGGAAAGTTCCGTAACCCGTCGGGCGCCAATGTGCGGATCGACTCCGGTGACATGTTGCCGGTTGCGGTGGAGTTCCTGAAAGGGGGTAAGAAGCGTTCGCCGCCCGTGGGGCTTCCCTCGGTTGACCCAAGGCCATTATGGCAAGCTCCGGTGGAGTCTGGACTGCGTGTGACGTGGTTGGGGCATTCGACGCTGTTGATTGAAATCGACGGAGCGCGGATTCTCACCGATCCCGTTTGGGTGAAACGAGTTTCCCCTGTTGGATTTGCCGGACCCAAAAGATTCCAGCCTATTCCGGTCGATTTGGATCAATTACCACCGATTGATGCAGTGATTATTTCTCACGATCATTATGACCATCTGGACCGCCGCACGGTCGAGCATCTTGCCGCGAAAGGTATTCCGCTCGTGACTTCATTGGGCGTCGGAAAACATTTTCAAAAATGGGGAATCCCGACCGCGCAGGTCACCGAACTTGATTGGTGGGAGTCGGTCGAGGTCGCTGGATTGAAGCTCACAGCTACGCCGACGCAACACTTTTCTGGGCGAGGGGTATTGGACCG
>JBFFMO010000189.1:0-7217 GCA_041554035.1 Allomicrovenator sp.
GGAAAGGCGTCCTCAGTGGCCTTAAACGCCTCCGGCGTCTTATGCCTCACCCGAACCGTGCCCATGGCTTCCTCGGGCGCTCCGGCGAGCTCAAGCTCGTAGAGAGCCGTCACAGTATGTCCGGCACCAAGCTCCCCAGCGTCGACCTTGTCATTCCGGAAATCCTTGTCGGCGATGTCTCGATTTTCGTACCCAATCAGTCGATAGCGTTTCACCTTTTTGGGATCGAACTCGACCTGAAGTTTGACGTCCTTCGCAATCACCTGAAGTGTCCCATCCAGCTGGTCACCAAAGACCTTCCGAGCTTCCTCGATGCTGTCGATATAATAGTAATTTCCGTTACCTTTGTTGGCGAGCTGCTCCATCATGGCGTCTTTATAGTTGCCGTTGCCAAGGCCAATCGTGGACATGGTGACGCCCTCAGAGACGTAAGCCTCGATCTGCTTCAAGATCTCCTCATGGCTGGCACGGCCGATATTCGCGTCTCCGTCCGAAAGCACAATCACCCTCGAAGTTTCGCCACCGCGTTTTTGCTTCATCGCCAGTTCGTAGGCGGTCTTCATGCCGTCTTCCATGCCCGTTCCGCCACCGGCCCCGAGGCCTTCGAGCGCCTCAAAAATGGCGCCTCGATTTTCTGCACCGGTCGGGTCCAGAAGCTTCGCTGTCTTCCCAGCGTAAGTCACGATCGCGACCGTATCCTTGGGCTTCAGGTTATTCGTAAGGATCTTGAGCGCTTTAACAGCCAGAGGAAGTTTGTCCTGCGAGTTCATCGAACCCGAGACGTCGACCAAGAAGGTCAGGTGAATCGGCTTTCGTTCTTTGGCTTCAAGTCGTTTGCCCTGAACTCCGACCCGCACCAGATAACGATTGGGCTCGGTCGTGAACGGGCTCGGCGCCCCCTCAAGATGGACCGCAAAGGTGCTTTCTGGATTGGGGTAATCGTAGCGGAAGTAGTTCACAAACTCCTCGACGCGGACCGACTCTTTGGGAGGAAGCTGCCCCTCCATAATCTTGCGCCGAGCAATGGTATAGGAGCCAGTATCCACGTCGATCGCGAACGTCGACATCGCGTCCACCGCCGTGTCCGTCCAGGGATTTACGCCATAATCAGTAAATTCCTCAGAATCGCTGTCAGCCGGTCCGTCCTCTTGTGGAACGCTCGGAACAGCCATCCCTTTCGCCATCGGCGCCATCGCCAATCGCTTGGACTCGGGCCGCATTTCGCGCATTGGCGCAGCCATGCTGGAAGGCATGGGCTCCGCCATGTTCGCGGACGCCGCCTCGCCGCCTGCCGCGCCCTCCGCTTTGTCACGATACTCAACGATTGTCGTTTTCACAGCGTCGTCGGATGGGGATTTCTGAGAATCACAACCAACGGTTATCAGTCCCAACACTACTATGGGCATCCATCGCTTCATGGGTTCCTCCGCACTCAATGTTTTTTTGGTAAGCGTTTGTAACATATCAAAATTCACGGGGCGAACCCGAGATACGAAGACCAGGAATCATTCGGTTTATCCGTCCTCGCATGCCTACACGCTCCGCGCCGCGAATATCAGTCGATAGGCTCAACTTTTTTTGTAACGAATGGCTCGCCGGTAAGACTTAAGTGTACGGCTAGAATCTTTCGGCAACGAACCGCCTTCAGGCCAAAGACTCGAAGGTTGACCACGATGTGAGACTCGCGAGAACCCATAGGTGAACTGTTCGCTTCCTCTGAGTGAGGCCATCGGAATAGAGGAGCGCACCATGTCGTCCGACGAACTTGATCCCGCCCGTGCCGATGACCTGTGGGCCGACACTTACGACACCGATCCAAACCCGATGATTGCCCTCTCGGGCGAAGTGCTGGCACAGCAAGCCCCCATCCCGAGCCGGGCGAAACCTCATTGCGCTCAAGGAACGGGGCGCCGTTTTGCTCGCCGGCGTGGACGCGTCTGAGGGCATGTTGGCGACCAAAACGTTTCCCGTCCCGGCGTGCCGCGGGTACCCCGTGGCTGTTGAAGGGAGCCTGGAATCGCCCGTAGCGGGCACGACGGTGATGGTCGGAAAATCCATACGAACACCAAAAATCCAACCGTTGCAGCCACGGACGATTGCCACTAGGTTGCCCGCCATCCTAATCGCGTGAAAATTCGACCAGAATTCTGGCAAGGCAAGTGTATGTACAAGGCAATGAGTCGCGGGTGTTTGATCACCACAGCGGTAATCTGGATGATCGGCTGC
This sequence comes from Allomicrovenator sp., assembly GCA_041554035.1. Classification (GTDB taxonomy): domain Bacteria; phylum Myxococcota_A; class Bradymonadia; order Bradymonadales; family Bradymonadaceae; genus JBFFMO01. The sequence continues at coordinate 2,227 of JBFFMO010000189.1, forward strand.
GGCTCAGGCGAAGACGCGCAAGGCACTGCCCAAGAGTTCGAAGAAACCTGTGACGCCTGCGGTGTCTGCGACGAAGACCTGACCAACGACTGCGTTCAAGACTGCGCCGGAGGCTGGGGCGGAATGGCTCGGCTCGACGAGTGCGGCACCTGCGATATCGACCCCGAAAATGACTGTGTCGCAGACTGCGCGGGCGAGTCTGGCGGACTGGCCGTCGAAGACGATTGCGGGGTTTGTGATGCAGACCCAGCAAACGATTGCGACACGGATTGCGCCGGAAGCCCAGGCGGCGATGCCATCGAAGACGATTGCGGAACCTGCGATGCCGATCCCACCAACGATTGCGTCCAAGACTGCGACGGAAGCTGGGGCGGAATGGCTGCGCTCGACGAATGCGGTACCTGCGATATCGACCCAGCAAATGATTGTGTTCAGGACTGCGCCGGGAATTGGGGTGGAATGGCTGCCGTCGATAATTGCGGCACCTGCGACGCTGACCCGAGCAATGACTGTCCGGCAGACTGCAACGGAGTCTTCGGTGGAATGGCGGTTGCCGACATGTGCGGCACCTGCGATGCCGACCCTGCAAACGATTGTGTCATGGACTGCGCCGGAAATTATGGCGGACTCGCCGTGATGGACATGTGCGGCACCTGCGACGCTGACCCCGCCAACGATTGTGTCATGGACTGCGCCGGAAATTATGGCGGACTCGCCGTGATGGACATGTGCGGCACCTGCGACGCTGACGCTTCAAACGATTGTGTCATGGACTGCGCCGGAAACTACGGCGGACTCGCCGCGATGGACATGTGCGGCACCTGCGACGTCGACCCCGCCAACGATTGTCTTCAAGACTGCAACGCCGATTGGGGCGGAACGGCGTCTTTGGATAAATGTGGGGTTTGTATCGGCGGAATGACTGGACGAAACAGCGCGTGCGTTTCACTGACGTTGCCGATTTTGGCCGATGCCACCGTGTCCGCCGCTTCGCCCAACACCAACTACGGAACCAGCACCACGTTGGAAGTAGACCCGCCCTGGAATAGCGCCAGCGAAGAAAAACAAGTCTTCCTTCGTTTTGACCTCTCGGCACTCCCGGCCAATACGGTGATTCGTGGCGCCAACTTGGTGATGAACGCCTATCAAGGCTACGCCTGGGGCGGAAACGGCAATGTTTACGCCCACCACGTCGACGACGACACCTGGAACGAAAACACCATCACCTGGAATAACAAACCCGCCAACGCAGCCGCTGACCTTGGTTTCTGGTGGCTCTGGTATGATTTCCCGCCCAGCAACCAAATCGGACAGAACTCGTCCCAGGAATTAGTCGACGCGGTTCGCGAAGAAACCGTGTTCGGCAATTCCCAGATTTCTTTGATGCTTCAATCCTCCGGATATCGCACGGATTACCGCTCCAAGGAATTCGGCACGGCTGCGCTACGACCTGCCCTTGAGATCTCATTCGTTCCCGAGAATACCCTCATAATTGGGCCCGAGGCCGACGCGACCGTGAACGGCGGCGCCAATAATGGCGCGGCCACAAGCCTTCTTGTTCGCAGCGGCAATTCCAGCAATATTTTCATCCGATTCAATCTTGCATCCATTCCACCCGGGTCGCTGATTCACTCAGCAAGCTTGGAGATGACCGCCTACGACGGCTACGCCTGGGGCGGCGATGGCAACGTCTACGCCTATCTTGTGATTGACGACTCATGGGACCAGTCAACGATTACGACGGCCAATGCTCCTACCTCATTAACGACGGCCCTTGGCTATTGGTGGCTCTGGTACGACGGGACCAACAGCGACAAGCTGGGTGTGAATAAGAGCCTGCACTTAACCAATGCCATTGTCGAAGAAGCAGCCACCGACGGCAAAGTCTCCCTCAAGCTTGGCTCCTCGGGCTACGATACCGACTACTACTCAAGCGAGTCGGCTCAGGTGGCCAAACGCCCACGACTTGTCGTGAAATACAGCGCGCCCTAATCATCGGGCCAGTCATTTAACCTCTCGATCTCGCATCCCGGTACGTTCCGTGCCGCCGTATTGACTACCGTGGTTGAACTTGACCGCCCAATCTGGGCGTTCAACGCCACGGTGCACGCATGAAACTTGAGTTGGGGGATATCAAGATGGACTCGGAAGGCGGCATCCAAATCGGATCCGTCGCCACCGGTCCAGGCATTCAGGCCGTGCAGGCCCACACCCAAAATCATCAGCGAACAAATGAATCCGTCGGGTTTCCATACCAAGGCCGGGCCATGGTCGCGATCGCGGCGCACGGCATCGTTCTGCTGCTTTCGGGCCTTGGCGCGCTGACGATGTTCCTCAACGGCCAGCCTCTAGGGCTGACCCTCGCGGTGTTTTTTGCGCTGCAAATCCCCAGCGCGGCTGGGGTGATGTGGGTGGCCTGGAATAGGCCCCAACCAGTACAGGCGAGCCGCTCCGTGCCAGACAAGGTGGCCAGCGACCAGAAACGATTGCTGGAGTTCTTCGCCCAACACCCCGAATCCAAAACCGTCTCAGAAATTCAAAACGCTCTTGCCTGGTCCGACGAGACTGCCCTCGAGGTCGTTCATAACCTCCTGCTCTCCCAAGAGCTTGACGAGGACGTGGACCTTGAGAGCGGCCGTTTTATCTATCGCAAGGCCGAAAAATTCTACCTCGAAGCCGACCATGTTTCGGCAAGTGAACGCTTTCACGAAACCCAAGAGCAACGCGCTATTCTTAAGGAAATGAAATGAGAAACAAAACCACCGCATTCATTCTGGCCTGGTTCCTAGGCGGCTTTGGAGCCCACAAATTCTATCTGGGCGAAAACGGCATGGGGCTGATGTATCTGTTCTTTTGCTGGACGTTGATTCCGTCGTTCCTGGCCTTCTTTGAAGGCCTGGTCTACCTGACGACAAACGACGCAAACTTCAACGCGAAGTATAATAACGTGGCCGGATATTTGCCGATGCACATGCAACCCCAGCAACACCAAATCGCACAGAGTGTGACGGTGCATGTTCCCAATCAGGCTGGCGATGTGATGGCCCAGCTCGAAAAACTACATGCGTTGAGGCAGGCGGGAGCTTTGACCGACTCCGAGTACGACGCACACAAGGCAAAGCTGCTCGCCTAGCCATGATGCGCCTGATGCGCCGGGCTATCCAGCCCGGCGTGGCGGTAGGAGTCACTTAAATAACGCGCCCAGCCCAACACCCAACATCGAAAATCCCAATCCCAACATGAGCATGAAAAAACCAAGAATGATTGCCGCTGGAATCGACGCGATGGTGATCTTGATGAGCAAGGTCACCCAATCGACGAAGGGTACATCGATGCCGGTGATAACAATGCGCTGGTCGCCGGCCGATTTGGATTGGAGATTTGGACGAGGGGGAGTTTGGGCTGCCATGAGTTGGCCTCTTTGCTTCAGGTTGAGCGCAACCCTAACGCAGCGGCCGGCGCGCAACGTGCCGCGAGGCAAAAAGGTCTATTCTCGTTCACGGGCTTCATCCAACAGGAAGCGCTGATCACTTCAGCAAGACGCCGAGTGTTTCATGCATCGAAGCCACGGCTGTTGAGAATTCGTCACCAGCCGGGTCGAGGGCCTTAACATCCTTGATGGGCCATTCGACCAGACGGCCGTCTGCATCGAGTTCGGCGTCTTGTTTTGCAGGTTGGGTTCCGGTGCTGCTCACCGCATTGACCTTGCCCTCACTGAAGAAAAAGAGTGTGGATTCGGCCGAGCGTGCCGCCATGGCCTCGTCGTAGGTCTCGCTGCCGGCCTCGTCGAATTTTGCCGGATTGGCGAAGTGGAACCGCCGCGCGAACACGGGTTTCCCTCCCTGGAAATACACCGAATCCACGCTGTCATACGTCTCACCTTTTGACTCGACAACGGCTTTGATGACCAGCCCGTCGGCGTCTTTCCAACTCCAGGCCATCGCGCCTTCTGCCGCGAAATTCTCCAACGCGATCATCGCCCCGGGCTTCTGAGCCAACTGGGCGTCCAGCGTCATCGCATCGGCCACAACACGCCCCTGAGCCTCATCAAGACCTTCGACAGTCGACACCGCTTCAACCTTCTGCGCCGCGGTGTTTGTCGCAACCGTTGGTGCGGGCTCAACACCCCCGTTCGGCAAAGGTGTCAGCGTATTCGATGTCGGTTGGCACGCGCTGAGCGTCAGCAAGATCAGGGCGACGTATCTCATGATTAATTACACCCGCAAACGGCCGCCATGTCCTGGCAACAATCGCCAAAATTGATGCAGTCTAGGCCGCAAAAACAATTGCCGACCTGGCCTCCGCCACATCCAATATTGGCACAGAGACCATTGCCGGTGGTATTCGAATGACAATCAGCCCAATCATTACAAGCATTTTCACCCGCAGCTGAATTACACATCCCGACGGTGGTCAGACAGTCCTGTGAGCACGTCCCGGCGTTTTCGCCGCAGCTCGTGTCGCACGTGCCGTTGCCGCAGAGCGAAGTCCCAACGCACGCGCCGGCGACACACCGGTCGTTTACGGTGCAGGTTTCGTTGTCAGAACAATTCGAACCGTTGGGCTGGTTGACCAGCGTGCAGCCGACTCCATTTGGATTATTGCTGAGCTGGCAGATGCCTGCAGATGGGCAGGTGTAGGGCTGACCTGCGCAGGTGCCTGCGCCATTGCAGACGTCATTTCGGGTGCTCAGATTATTGTCGTTGCAGACGGTATTCGCGGTCTTGAAGACAGTGGTGCAATTCACGCCGTTGGGGACCGACGAGGCGATGCACTGATTTGTTGGACAGGAAATCGGCGCGCCTGCACAGGTGCCGGCGCCATTACACACGTCCGACGCGGTGCTCAGGCTGTTGTCGTTGCAGGCGGTATTCGCCGGGGTAAAGACCACGGTGCAACCGACGCCATTGGGTGTGGAGCTGACTTCGCAAGGCCCCGGGGTGCAGACGATCGGCGTTCCAGCGCACGCGCCAGCCCCATTGCATTGGTCC
>JBFFMO010000190.1:0-7207 GCA_041554035.1 Allomicrovenator sp.
AGGATGCGCATCTGAGAGGCGATCGTGGTGCCGTAGAGTTCGGCGATCAGTTTACGGATCTCGGCGTGGACTTCCTGAGCTTGTTCCGGAGTCGCGGTTCGACCGGTACCGATGGCCCAAATAGGCTCGTAGGCGATGACCACGCGCGTTGCGTCTTCATTCGAGACTCCGCTGAGCGCGGCTTTGACCTGGCGAACGACCTTGGCCGAAGTTTTTCCGGCCTCGCGTTCGTCGAGTGTTTCGCCGATGCAGAGAATCGGGATCAGGTCGTGGGATAGGGCCGAGCGGACCTTCTTATTCACCAATTCATCGCTCTCGGCGAAGTACTCGCGTCGCTCGCTATGACCAAGGATGGCGTATTTGCAGCCGAGGTCGAGCAGCATCGTTGGCGAGATTTCGCCGGTATAGGCGCCGTGTTCGGCCCAGTGCATATTTTGTGCGGCCAAGCCGATTTGGCTTCCGCGCAAGGCATCTGCCACGACGTTCAGGTAAGGCCCCACGGGGGCAACCACGATGTCGACGCCACGCAAGTCGCGAGTGCCCGCAGCCAGGCCAGCAGCCAGCTCACGTGAGCCCGCGCTATCCTTGTTCATTTTCCAGTTTCCGGCGACGAGTGGTGTTCGCATATTTGGCCTTGAAAGGTGATGAGCTTGTTTTACTCACTGGGGGTCGGATTGCAAGACGTAGTGTGCCGTCGGGACAAAGGAACTGAGGCGCTTGAGGTTGAGGAAGAAATCGTCTTTGGTGGGATTTTCTGTTGGTAGGACACCAGGTCGCACAATGTCTGGCATAAAGTGGGTTAATCACAATTTGACGAGCACGAAGGCAAGCCTTCGTTCGAAATTTGACTCCCTTCCCCCGGAGGAATACTCCACAGATAGGGGAAGAGAAGAGTGGCTTTGGCGAATTCTCCCTCAACCTCAGGCGTACCAGAGGCAATCGCAATCACATTTTGTTCCGAAATGATTCTGTGGGTAAGTGTGGGTGCGTGTGGGACGATTGTCAAGTGATCGGGGGCCTACTTCTGGAACTTCGCAAGATTCTCTTGCAGAGATTTCACAAGTTCTTTGTCACCCGCAGCTTTTGCTGCAACGACCCCGGATTTCAAAGCGCTGATCGCCGCGTCGCGATGACCGAGTTTGAGCTCGGCACGGGCTTGAGCGCTGTAGATCCAGGCTGAAGTGCCATGCTCTTTGGCGGCCTCGGCAGCCATCAAAGCGGGGCGTAGTTGTTCCTGCGCCAGCTCCCATTTTTCGCGATCCATCAACAATTGCGCATATTGCACGCGCGCTTGAGTTGTCGTCTGCGCAAGCAAGGGCTCTGCTCGTGATAATTCGATCGCGCGTTCAAATGAGCTCGAGGCGGCTTCGTTTTTGAGTCGGTATTGCAGCCGACCAAGGCGCAGGTACGCGTCGGACGCGCGTTCGATGTCGCCGACTTTTTCAAGCAACGTCACGGCCGCTTGCAGATGTTTTTGGGCGTCTTTGGAGTTGTCGAGCTTATATGCCGCCGCTCCAGCGGTGAGGTTCGCCGCGCCTAGCATGCCCTCGATTTCCTTGGTGCGTTTTTGGATCGCCTCAAGGCTCTTGATGGCATCGCGGCATCGCGTCAACGCGCCCTTGGACTCAAGCTGGTACTCGATCGTGCACAGGTTTACGTACTGCGTGGCCAGATCCTTGCGGTCGCTGTCGGTGTAAATCCGGGGTTCGAGCGCGGCGACGGCTGCCACGTAGCCTTCGCGCGCGTTTTTGAGGTCTCCACGCAGATGAGCAGCTCGAGCTCCCGCGATCGTGGCGCGCGCGGCCAGGTCTGGGACGCCGGCCTTTTCGAAGCGGGTGCCCGCGCTCTTGCACAGGCTGATCGCACGATCGTTACCGTGGCGTGCGTAAAACTCGCAGGCCGCAAGCTCCGAGTTGGCGATGAGCATGGGGTTGCTCATCGTGCTCGACACCTTGGTGGCTGTTCCAAAATACGATTCGGCCGCTTTGGTGTCGCCGTTTTGCTCGGCCTGACGGCCTGAGAGCGAGTACGCTGTGACCAGCGAAGGTTTATTGCGCATATTTTTGAAGTCTAGGACCAGACCGTCCAGATCTTTGGCGGCATCGGCCCACCGTCCCATCTCTTGGTAGACTTGGGCGCGTCGTAATCGGTTGCGAGCCTGAGCGGGCACCGATCCCCCCGCGACAAAGCGGGCTTGAGCTTGATTGAGCAGTCCCAGAGCGTGGGTGTAATCGCCTGCGCGCGCAAATCCCTCGGAGGTTTTCGCCAACGCGGTGCCGACGAGCATGTCGTCCCCCGAGTTACGAAGCAGAGTCAGATCTTTTTCGTATTCGGTCTCGGATACGGGCTGTCCTCGGAGTTGTTTTACAAAGCGCAGGCTCACGCGGCATAGAGCGGCCACGTGGGCATCGTCGCTGTCGGAGGCCGATTTTGCACAAATCTTCAGCGTCGCTTCGGCCTGAGACAACTTGCCCCGGCTCGCCTCAATATGCCCAAGGGTCAACATGAGTCGGCCGATGGCGCGATCAAGCTTCAGAGCTTTGGCTTGAGCCAATGCGTCCCTAGCTTGTTTTTCGGCCTGAACATAATCTCCCTGTTCCCAGAGTAGGCTCGCAAGCTCAAGCGTGGCTTCAGCGCGCGCGATGCTGCCTGCCGGGGAACTCTTGTAGGCGAGTTCGTAGGCTTCTTTTGCGGTTTCCCAGTCACCACTCGCATAGAGTTCACGAGCCGAAGCCATGGATGACTCGGCATCCAGAGCAAAGCTCACGGCCGGAAAGGCCAACGGAGACAAGAGAAATGCGAAAATGAGGATGTTCTTTTTCATGGTCGTCTGGGAATCAGTGTCGTCTGCTGGCATTGTAGTGAACGCGAGTGGTCTCCGCGAGGCGTTTTATGCGCCGGGGATGCTCAGAACGTGATTGGATTTGGTACGAGTGCTTGGAGTCTGGATGCATAAATCAACGTCATTTGCCCTGCTTTCATTCCTAGGAGCCGCGCTTTACGCCCCTGGGATCTGGGCTCACGCCGATGAGCCATTGGCCGAAGAAATTGTCGTTTTACCGGACACCGTTGTTGTTAAGACAAATTTCGGAGTCTTAGGTTCCCATTTTGATGGATTTGTTTGCGAGGAAGCCTTTCTTGGCGGCGAATCCTTTGAAGTTGAGGTGCTTGGACCCGACGAATGGGTCGCCATCGGAGAAAACGGCATCTGGGTCACGCGGGATGGCTGCAATTTCGACAAAGTCGGCGATGTGTCCGTGTCGCCTACCGATGCGACCGTTGATATTGAGAGCGGCTTGGTGGCCTTTGCCCTGAATTCTCCAAATGACGGAGGGATCTGGATCTCTGACGATCGCGGGGCGACCTGGACTCGCATTCTGGAACGCGCGGATTTTCAATGGACCGGCGTGCGCTTCTCGTCGTCCGAAAAACTGGTGGTCTCGGCCTACGATCGCCTGAACTCCGGCGCGGCCCATCTGATGGAGATCACGGTCGCAGACGGGGCGCTTCTGGATCGGCCGGTCGAGGGGCTGAGCTATCCTTACCTTTTGGACGCGAGCGGTGACACGATCCTCTGGCTTGGACGCTCGGAGACCCAGAACGTCTATTTTGGCTCGATGTTCGATCCAACACTCAATATTCGCCCGATCACCAGCTGGCCTACCGATGCACGAATCATCAGCGACACCAAAGTGGTGGTTGCCGGGATGTTGCAACAGCGTGGGCTGGCAGAAGGCGAGTTGGTGGATGGCGCTTTCGTCTGGAATGACCTCGCCGCCACAACCACGGCTCTTTGCGTCACTCCCGACGCAGATTCGTATCTGGTATGCGCCCAAAGCCGGTTTGATGAAGCCGATGTGATGCGAATCAACGGCGCGGATTTGACTCCGGAGTTCTTGTTCACCGACCTGCAGGGACCTCGGGAATGCCCCGTTGGGTCCGAGGTGCAAGTCACTTGCCCTGTGGTGTGGCGCGAACTTTCGCGGACTCTCGGACAAGACCCCAATATTGAGCCTGGCGTGGACGCAGGCGCAGACGCTGGGACGGATTTTGGAGAAGACATGGACGATCCGTCGACCGTGCCCATCATTAGCGCCCCCGGCAAAGATGAGACGTGTTCATCGGCTGGAGGAACCCCGATCCTTCTGTCCCTACTTGGCCTTCTGGGCATGCGACGAAAGAAATGAACCTAGTTCCTGACATGCAACGACGCATCAAACCCTTCGCCACAGGTGCGGCCATCGGTTTGGTGCTCTCGGCTATTTTGTTAACGTATTGGAGCCAATCGGACACAGGACCCATATCCGACGACATGGTCGTCGTGGCGGTCAGTGCTTGCGATTTGAAGATTGGCGAGGCGCTGGAAGAGCGTTGTGTCGAAAAAAGAGAGGTCGAATCGCGTTATGTTCCGCCTGGAACACTGCGATTCTCGTCGATGCACCCGCATTATGGCAGGCTCTTAGCCGTCGAGTTGCCTAAGGGAAACGCGATCCGTGAAGACGACCTGAAGTAGGCCAAATCAATCGTTGGGCCCGATCTCTTCCCAGTCGGGGTGCTGCTCGTCTTTGGGGTTCGGCTTGGCTGCGCCTTCTTCGGGCGGCAGCGTTTCGCCGACGACCTTCTTGAAGAGCCATCGAGAACCCATCGAGGAAGCCATGCCCGCGGCAAGTGTGAACGGCCCATTGGCTCCCGTCACCATGATCACAGCCAGAGCACCCGCCAGACCTGCTGAGGAGGTCACAAATCCGCAACTTGCTTCGGCAGCGACGTGTTTGGCGGCACCTGTGGTGTCGATGCGTCCGCTTTTCACAGCTTTCGCGGCATGCCAGGCGCCCATCGAGCCTTCCACAACCGCACCGGATACACCCGCGCGGCCGCACATGGCGGCGAGTTCCTTGATGACGCCAGTATTCGCGACACCCGTTACGGACTTGACCGTAACGACGTCCTTGGCCGTGCGCGCAGCGGTTTCAGTGGATTTGAGAGCCTCATTTAAGAGTACGTGTCGAAGGGCCATGAGTGTTCCTCAACCGTCGTAGTTGTCAGTATCAACTTCACAAGAGTACTAAATAGATAACGTGAAGTAACGAATTTCGATTCCCGGGAACCTGCAATGTTTTTGCTTCGTGAAGTCCGCCCAAGCGACCTCGACGACCTATTCGAGCTGGCCAAACGACTTAATACGTTGAATTTGCCCGCTAATCGCGATGTTCTTAAGAAGAGGATCGAGTACAGCCGCTCCAGTTTTGGCGGTCGTTTTGATGATCACCAAGATTGCGAATACATCTTCGTTTTGCGCGATCTTGACGCAGATAAGGTGATCGGGACCTGCATGATCATCGCAAAACACGGAACTTTTGAGCGTCCGGCGGTCTATTTCAAGGTCAACGAGGTCCAGAAATACTCGACGACGATTTCCCGGCATTTTGTTCATCAGACGCTTCAGCTTCATTTTGACTATCGGGGGCCCACCGAAATCGGCGGGCTGATCCTTCATCCCGATTATCGCGGGCATCGCCTGAAGCTCGGTAAGCTGCTTTCGTACGTGCGCTTCCTTTATATCGGGATGCATCAGGCGCGATTCGAAGACGAGCTTGTGGCGGAGCTGCTGCCAGAGTTGAACGAAGACGGCACCAGTGAGCTCTGGGAACATCTTGGGCGTCATTTCACTGGGCTGGATTACATGACGGCCGACAAAATGAGCCGCGAAAATATCGAATTTATTCGTAGCCTTTTTCCGTTTGAACCGCTCTACACCGCGCTCTTGCCAAGCGACGTCGAAGCCAAGATTGGTCGCGTTGGGCCTCCCACAAAACCCGTCGAAAAAATGCTGAAGTCGATCGGTTTTGTGTACGATAAAAGCATCGATCCCTTTGACGGTGGACCGACTTTTCGTGCACGGACTCAGAATTGTGATCCCATCCAACGCACGACATCCGAGACTTTTGTCGGCCTCCTGCCCGACGATGAACCCGCCGACGGACTCGCCATGATGGGTTACGAATACGACACGAAACTGGTCAGATTCCGTGCGGTCATGGGTGAGTATCAACGGGTGGCCGATGGCGTGCGATTCCGCTGTGTTGCTGCCGATAAGTTGCGTGTCGAACCCGGCAAGTCCGTGGGATTTTTGCCCCTCTCAGGAGCGGGTTTGATCGACCTCTACTGAAGCCGGGGTCGGAATCGCTTGCAGCGTCGGCGCGCGCGCGCTAAACCCATCCACCTTCGGGCATTTGACCCTCTTATTGGTGAATGAGTTATGGCCGGCATCGGAATCATCACAAACCCACACAGTCGGCGAAATCGTCGTTTTCCCGAGCAGATGCGCCGACTCGCATATGTGCTGGGCGACAACGACACCTACGAGCTGACCAATAAGATCGACGATGTCGCAACGGTGGCTGAGCGTTTCAAGAAGTCGAAGATCGATATTCTTGCGCTCAACGGCGGTGATGGCACGAACCATGTCAGCCTCTCGACCTTCATCGAAGTCTACGGCGACACTCCGCTTCCTCGAATCACGTTTTTGAGGGGCGGCACGATGAATACGATTTCAGACGCGATCGGCATCAAGGGCACGCCTTCTCGACTCTTGGCGAACCTGGTTGAAAAATACTACACGGGCGTACCTTTCGAGACGACTGAGCGCGACATGCTCAAGGTGACCGACGAACTTGGCACTCGCTACGGCTTTATTTTCGGGAACGGCGTCGTTTCGAATTTCTTGGACGTTTATTACGGCACGGGTCATCCATCGCCGACAACGGCCGCTGTGCTGCTTGCGAAGACATTGGCGAGTATTCCTGTGGGTGGGAAGATGATCAAAGATGTTTTCAAGCCATTTCGAGCATCATTGCAGTTTGAAAACGAATTTTGGGAAGAACGCGATTACACCACGGTGATCGCGTCGACGATCGACCAAATCGGGCTTGGGTTTCGACCCTTTATTCGATGCGAAGAACGCTCGAACGCATTTCATTTATTGGCGCTAACCGCGGGTCCGCTGGGCATCGCTTCGATGTTGCCCAAAATTCGGATGGGATTGCCCCTTCCTGAAGACAAGGCGCGTTCACGCGTCACGTCGCGTGCAGTTTTTAAGTCGAATGAGCCCATCATCTACACCATCGATGGCGATATGCACACGGCCCACGAAGAAGTGGTTCTTGAGTCAGGACCTCGGATCGAAGTGATTTTGCGATGAAGTTGC
>JBFFMO010000191.1:0-7181 GCA_041554035.1 Allomicrovenator sp.
CACGGGACAGGGCAAGTGGAACTCGATGGGAACGGCCCCTTTGATCTATGTCGGACAGATCTTGCGCATCGTGAATAACGACAGCGAGCCTCATCGATTGCATGTTCCAGGCGGCGGTCCATTCAGGCATGGGGACACCATTCCACCAGGCGCTCAGGTCGAGTATTTGGTGGAAGCGCCGTGGCCACTGGAAACGAATGCCGGAATGTACGACCATAACTTCGGGACAGGCGCGGGATTTTGGTTGCAAGCCGTCGAATAACCGCGCCCTATGCGCGGAAGTTGTGATGGATCATCTGACAGGAATTGAAGACATCGACTGGGGAAAATGGAGCCATGCTTACGGGCCGGCCACCGATGTGCCGGATTGTATTCGAGCGTTGGTAAGCCACGACCTCGATGCTCAGGTTGCGGCAAAGTGGGAGCTTTACGGAAGTCTGTGGCATCAGGGATCCATCTATGAGGCCACCGTTCACGCCGTTCCGTGGTTGATAAAGCTGCTCGCCGATCCCCTGGTGGATCGCGCCTGGTTGGTCACCTACATCGCCCATATTTCCATGGGTGCGTCTTATAAAGCCCAGCATGCGGACCTCGATTTTATCGACGCTTCGACGAGTGTTTACCAGGAACAGATGGCCCGCGAACTTGAGTGGGTCGAAACGGCTCGCGCCACGGTGGTTGCGGGTGCGCCCATATTCGAATCGCTGCTTCAAGACTCAGATCCGGAAGTCCGCGCGGCTGCGTTGCATTTGTTTTCGGCGATTCCGGAAGTCCTGCCCGCACACGCTGAAGCTGTCCGGGCCTTGACGCATGATATCGACCCCATGGTTCGTGCGACGGCGATCCTGACCTTGGTTTTTGGTCCTGAATCGATGGCTCAGGCCTCGCGGGATGCCGCCGAGCGCGCGCTCATCGACATTTCGGCGGCCGTGCGATGGGCAGGCGCCTACGCGTTGGCCTTCCATCCAGACCTCGACTCACGCGTGGTCGAGCTTCTTCTTGGCGGTTTGCATGCGCATGACGCCATCCAGGAGACCATGGACGGAAGTCCTTTCGTCGACGACGGGGTCGATTCGATGTCGGCACGGGCGCTGGCGAATATCGGTCCGGAAGATGCTCCCGGAGCCATCGACGAATTGATGCAACAGATTCAACGCGCCCATCCGGTGCAAGCGTTGACCCTGCTTTCCACGCTCCTCTATCTGGTGTTCGGTAACTCTGAGGCGCCTCATGTCGCCCAGATGAATTCACAGCAGTTGCGTGCTCTGGGGTCGGTCGTGTCCGCCGATCCAGCCTGGCAGTTAAACGGCAATACTTGGACGGTTTTATCCCAGTGGGGGCTTCCGGGAGACCGTGAGGCTTTGAGGGTATTTCTGGCCTTCGCTGATACGCCTTAAACACTCTCCGAAGGTTTGACCTCGATCGGAAGGTTCCGTATGTTCCCCCGCATATGAACCTTGAGATTGGAGAGAGAATGATTTGGCGAAAAATCGCGATCGTTGGGATTATTGGAACCCTGGCGGCCTGTAATGTTGTCGATGATGACCCTGTCGTGTCATCAAATAATTCCGTCAATAATGGCACTAATAACGCCAGCAATAACGGACTTTGCGACCCATGTGGTGTCTGCGACGACGATACCACCAACGATTGTGTTCAGGATTGTGCCGGCGATTTTGGCGGCGACGCGACCGAAGACATGTGTGGAACCTGTGATTCCGACGCTACAAACGATTGCGTGATGGATTGCGCCGGTGTTTACGGCGGCGATTCGGCCGAAGACAATTGTGGTGTTTGTGACGCCGACCCAACCAACGATTGCGCGGCGGATTGTGCCGGAGACTTTAACGGCACCGCCGTGGAAGACATGTGCGGAGTTTGTGACAGCGACGCTACCAACGACTGCGTGATGGATTGCGCGGGCGATTATGGTGGCGAAGCCGTCACCGATTTGTGCGGACGATGCGTGGAAGGCACGACTGGGCTGGTCGCCTGCCCAACAGCGACCTTGACGGTCATTGAAGATGCGTACGTTGTGTCGACGCAACCCACTACGAATTATGGTGCCGAAGAAAGCGTGGTTGTTGACCGATCGACGACCGAGACCTACCTGAAATTCGACCTCAGTGCTTTGCCGAATGACATCGTGATTCGGGGCCTCACCCTGAAAGCAGTGGCCTACGAAAGCACAGATTTCGGTGGCAACGGCGATGTGAATATTTACTTCTCGTCCAACGACTCTTGGTCTGAGTCGTCGATTACCTACGACACAAAACCCCCGTTTTCGGACTTCATCTTGGCGTCGTGGAACGTCAAAGGGCTGATGCCAGCGACGGATATGGTGCTGGAAATTGTCGATGACCAGGAACTGCTCGAGAACGTTCAGTCACAAGTCTTTGGCGATAAGACTGTCACTTTGATGCTCGCATCACAGGGATTCAGCTCGAAATACCATTCGAAAGAATCACCGAATGCAGCCGACCACATGACCTTGGAAGTCGCCTATCAGGTTCTGTCCAAAGTCGATCTGCCTTCGGTCGCCGACACCTTTGTGATGCGCGCAGTGGCGGACGGAAATTTCGGTGCCGATTCGGTTCTTCAGGTGAATCCACAATCTTCTGCGGCTGCCGATCCACCGATCACCTCGTTCATTAAATTCGATCTGGCCGCGATTCCAGCCAACGTCGATATTCAGCGCGTTTCCCCTCAGATGTTGGCTTTTCAGGGCTTCGCCTACGGCGGAAACGGTAATTGTTTTACCTACCTTCTGGACGACGATACGTGGGGCGAAACGACACTGACCTATAATAATCAACCCACCTATCAGGCTGAGCCGATTGGGTATTGGTGGCTTTGGTACGATCGATCGCCCGTCGACCGATGGGGAATCAACGCTTCGGAACTCTTGATCCCGCCAACCAAAGAAGCGTACATGACGGATAAATTGATTTCGTTCCGTCTGGCGTCTTCGGGATACCGAACCGAGTATCGTTCTAGAGAATGGCAAGACGCGTCGCAGCATCCAAAACTGACCGTCTACTTCACCGCGAACTAAGCTTTCCTCAGCACTCGCCCCTTGAGCCATATTCAGCGACACTGATATGGCTCGTTTTGTTTGTGGTGATATCGATGGAAAACACAGAGGCGCCGCCGATTCTGTTGCGCGCAGAGCGCCTACTTGAAGACTTCTTTGTGTATGGCAGATCCGCCGACTTGCAGGAGCTTCTGGATTTGGCGCCGCAGGTCGAGTCGTTGCTGCCGTCTTTGAGTGGCGAGCTTTTTGCTCGCGCGGCTTTGACCTTGTTGAGGCCCTTTGCGCGTACAGGTCGACTGGGTGAGTTGCATGCGCTCTTTAATCAGGCGCTCCACCACGCCGAGACACCTGAAAGCATCGCCTGGTTGCATATTCGTTTGGCCGAAATTGATATTGGTTCGGGCGAGCCTCAACACGCGTTGCAGACTCTGAGTTCGACGAAGGCCGTGTCTCAGCATACCCGCTTGGCGTTGGCTTATGCCAAAGGACTTGCTCTTCGCGAGCTTGGCGATTTTGAAGATGCGGTCGTAGAGCTCGAGGTGGCACTCCGGGTTGCCGAAGAAGCTGGCAATCAGCGGGCGCGCATACAGATGTTAAACGCGCGGGCTGGGATCGAAGTACGCCGCGGCTGCCCGGAAAAAGCCAATCCATTTTACGAACAGGCATTGCACCTCGCCCAACGCTACGCGCTGGATCTCCGTGATGCTGTGATGTCCAATCTGGCTGCGACACAGCTGGAGTCGCGGCATTATGAAAGGTCGATCGAGCTCTTTGAATTACTGGTGGAATCGACATCGGTTGATAACGACGATTTGGCGCTGGCGCTTGGCAACCTGGCCCTGGCTTATGTTCTAAGCGGTCGATTTGAAGACGCCGAACAGACCAATCGGCGTGTTGCCAAAATGATGGAGACCGGGTTTTGGAAGGGAGGTACAGCGATTCGATATCTGGTGACTGGCATCGTTGCGCTGAATTCGGACGAAGATTCCAAAGCACGTGTGTCGTTTCAAGACCTGATACGAATGGCTGGGCTTGAGCACCAGGCTGGTTTTATGAAAATAGGCAGGCTGGCCCTTGCGGCGTTGGATGGGGACTTCGAAGAATTTTACGACGAACAAGCCGTGATCTCTCAGGCGGCGTGGGGAGCCATGCAGAATCAACCAACCACCGAAACCATGAACGCTTTAGAATCAGCCCTGATCGCACGAAATGCTTCAGGATTTGAGCTGCGCAAAGATCTAACGGCGTTCCAGATTGATTCGGGAGGTTGGGTCGACCTGAGCCGCCGTGGGCCAGCGCGTCGGATTTTACAGGCTCTGATCGACGCTTACCCACAACCGGTGGATGCCTGGGTGCTTTTCGAGGCGGCATGGCCAGAGGTACATGTGACCGACCCATCGATGATGAGCAAGCTCTACACCACCATCCACCGTTTGCGAGAGCTTGGTCTGGGAGACGTGATCAACACCCGCGGCGAGGGTTATGTGCTGACGCGGCGACCCACTCAGGCGACCTGATCGAGCTAGAGTGCGCAGTCAAAGACACCGTTCGAGATCGTCACGTAGGAATTGGGAAACGCTGACGAGCTTCGGTTCTCGAAGAGCTTGCCGGATGAAAACGTTCCATCCACCCGTTGGGCATCTGCACTGCACGCCAAGGTCAGGCTCATTGTGGCGTTTCCGGTCGAGGCGATTCCGTAACTCTTATCCAGATTTCCGTTCACATAATGTTGATAGGTGTAGGTGTTGAAATCCGAGGTGTTGAAGAGGCAAAATCCGATGGGATCGGACTCGATGTACATCCGCACAAGGTCGCTCCCATCGCGAAATTCCAAGTCCAGCGTGTTGGTGGTCGTGTTCACATTACAGCTGAAAGACGAGCCCGGCGTGTCTTCGTCAAAACTGACGTTATGGCTTGTGCCGTCGGCCAGCGTCACGATCCAACTCGCCGAATCTTTGGCTGGCGCTGGAGTCTCGCATAGACCGCTGGGTGAACAGGTCTGCGTTGCCGAGCACAGACCACACATCCCACCGCAACCGTCAGTGCCGCAGGTTTTATCAGTGCAGTCTGGCACGCAGGCTGCGACACAGGTGCCGGTCGCATCCTCGCATGATTTACCCTGCGCGCAGGTTCCACACTCGCCCTCGCAGCCGTTGTCTCCGCAGCTTTTTCCGTCACAGTCGGGAGTGCAGGTGTCGCAGTCGACATCGTTGTCACAGAAGCCGGGACAGATGCCGTCTGCGATATTATCGCAATAACAATTCACGCCTTGAGCATCATCACAAACGGTGCCCACGGGACACAAAAAGAACTCCAATCCACCGCCGTTGCACTCGACGAGGTCTGCAAATGGGTTCGATGCATCGAGGCAACTCGCTCCGCCTTCAGGCACGGAGCCGCACTCGCATGCGACGCCTTCGTCGAAGCTCAGGCACGACGATGCAAGGTCTCCCGGACATGAAATGAACACGTCGGCGCCCCCATCGCCGCAGAAATGGGCGTCGTTGCCGTCGCAGCGAGTATTGCAGGTTCCGCAATCGTCCACGCAGTTTTCGGGACTTTCGTTGGCCGCGCAGAGTCCGTCTCCACAGCTGCCGGGTGACTGGCAGTCCGTGGCGCATGACATCAAGTCCTCCGAAGGGGCGCAAAAGCCATCACCACAATCAATCGACACACAGTCTTGTGTGCAACTCACCGATTCGCCCAGCCCACAAACGCCGTCTCCACACATCACGGTTGTTGCACAATCTGCGGCGCAATTCGTCGGTGTCTCTGTCGCTTCACATGTGCCATTGCCGCATCTCTGAATGCCGACTGGCGTTTCAGACTCCGAACAACCCACCAAGAATAGAACCAAAACCAGATATTTCATGAGACCTCCTTCATCGAAGGAAACCCTACGACTTTGGCCTTCAAAGCTCCCGAACAGGTGTCTTACACTTTCTTACACCCTGAAAATTGTCAGAAAATCTGGGAGTCAGTAAAGGCCTGTGGGAGGCCTTATGACGCCGGTCTAGATTGGTAAAAACTATGGGGTTTCCCCAACTCACCAGACCAAGAAATCCCTGTTCGCCGCGGCTTTGCCGAAGAAGACGAACCCACCTGGCAGGCCGTAATCAGGCCTCTCTTGTCGCCGATGCGGGCCGCGCTGCGATGATCGTGACCACGTACGCGCACGCCCCAACCACCAGAAGCACGGTGTACCCAAAGGTCATCGCGGTGAGCATGCCAAATGCCGTAGCAAAAACGCCTGACACCCCGTTGACCGCCCAGGCCCACGGAATCAACTCGTTATGGCCCGTGCGCTCCAACTCACGCACCCCGAACGGGAACGCCATACCCATCAAGACGCCCAACGGTGCGATCATCAAGACCGCCACGATGATCCGCAGGGTGTGTTCGGAATGTTTCAGGCTTTCGAGCCCCAGAGGCACCAGGAACGCCGTCAGCAAGATGCCCACAACCACCGCCGTAAGCACGCCACGAACGCTGCCCTGGCCTATCAGGCGAGCCGAGAGCCAGCTTCCGAGTCCACCCATGAGTAGCAGGGTGAATAGTACGACTGAGAGTCCGTACGCAGGATGCCCCAAAAACACGGCATAACGCTGTAACATCGCCAATTCCACACACATAAACCCGACACCGATGCCGCCAAAATACATGAATGGGCGCGAGGCATCTTTCCATAATTCTGGGTCGAGCTTTCCGGCTTTTCGCAAAGGCCCAAAAACCATGATGCGCTGTAATACTGCGATGATTCCGATGAGCAGCACCAAGATCAACGTGCTCAGATTACCCAGACCCCAATTATTTTGTTGGTACGCAATGACCCAACTCCACACGGGTTTTGAGACGTTAAAAAAGAACGGATTATCATCCGTGGGCGGAGTCAGGTTTGCGAAATCGGTTTCGGGCTTTTCAATTCCACGGGCAAACGACTCGACGTCAAAATCGAGGTCCGAACTGAGTGTCGGATGTTTGGGATAAAGGATCGAAAACCCGCGTTCCTCGGACAGATTCGCCAGATGTTCTAATTCTGCTTTTGTGAACGGGGCACGGCTCACAATGCACGTTGCCAGAAACGCCCCATAAGGCGCTGGAGAGTACAAAATCGCAAAGTGCTGGAGCGGATCGTCGACTCGGCCGG
>JBFFMO010000192.1:0-7160 GCA_041554035.1 Allomicrovenator sp.
AATCACCGCATGAAAACTCGGTGTTTCCAGTGTTGTCCGCACAAAGCCCGTCCTCACAAATCAGACCACTTCTGCAGTCCGCAGGATCGCCATTGCAGTCTTCACCCACCTCGCCGCGACGCGTTTCGTCGTCTGCACGACAGGCGGTGAGGGAGAGAGCCACGACTATGGATGCGAACCACCAGCTTTTCATTTATTTTCCGAAAATATGAGGCCAGAAACACTGGGATGGCTACCATAACATCCATCACAAAGCCACTTCCGCCACATGAGTCTGTAGGCGCGAAAATGCGGGCAAAATAGAGAGACTTTTTTGATCACCGAGGTCGTTCTTGATAACGTGACCCGTCAAGAATGGAAAAATCGAATGAAAAAAAGCAGCTTAGTCTGGATACTTGTGATGGCATCGGGGTGCGTGTTTACCGATCTGAAGGAGATCCCACAACAGATTGGGCTGATTCCTGGCGAGGACGCTGCCACAGATTCGGGCGCCTCCGATGCGAGTGTCGATGATTTGGGCGCGGACGGTTCCTGGCTTGATGCAGGCGAAGATGTTTCGATTGTCGATATGGAAGCAGATTCTACGTCAGCACAGGACGTCGGGGCCGACGCCGAAGCCGATATGCCTTTGGTGTGCTGGGGACCAAGGACAGATCTACCCATGGGTACGAACTGTGAAAACACCCCCACCAGCGGAAGCTGCAAAATTGTGAGGCAAGAGGGCTGTCCGGAACAGACTGTGTGTGCGTTTGTATTTAATGGAGCATTGGTCCCGGGTTGTATTGCTGCGCAAGTCGATTGCGCCTACCTAAACGTCGGTGATCCTTGCATGACCAAAGCAGGTCAAATGACTCGGCCCTTGGGGACTTGCGAACCTGGAGCGTATTGTCCGCCGGGCGCCGTGGTTGGAATCGACACTGAGTGTCGTTGGTATTGCGAGTTGGGTACCGGTTTGGGATGCGAAACCAACGAGAGATGCCAGCCGATCGCCGTGGGTGGGGCGGCCCAAGAAGCCGCCGGTTATGGCGTTTGTGAGCCGGGTGCGGTGTGTGTCGCCCCCCTATAGATTCGTCTGACCTTCTTGTTCCGATCTCCAAAACCAGATAGGCTTCCAAGACTTAGACTCATTGGAAAGCTTAAATGAATATCATGCGCTGGATCGCCTTGCCGATCTTTGTTTTGGGGTGTGGTTCGGAAACGAATCCGGGGCAGATCGGTTTTGCTCCGCTTCCCGACACGACCATCATCACCACGTCGGATATGGGGCAGGACTTGAGCATCGCGGATGCGACTCAAGATCTCGTCGTGATGCCCGACGCCGAAATCATTCCCGACATGTCTGTTGACGCTGATTCGGCCGACGCCACGTCCGACGCGGAAATGACCCCCGATATGGCTGAGATTTGTTGGGGAGAACGCGTCGGTTTACCCACCGGCATTCCCTGTGGGGCCACACCAACCAGTGGACCCTGTAATCTGGTCACACAAGCTGGATGCGACGACGAGAAGTTCTGCACCTTCGTATTCAACGGCGTGGGTTTGGTCCCCGCCTGCACGTCCGTTGAGCCGCTTTGTGCGTTTTTGGCGTTTGACGAGCCTTGCGCCCAACGGGTGGGGCAGACGACGACCCCACTTGGGACCTGTGAGCCAGGAGGTTTTTGTCCGGCCATTGGCGCTGCCCAAAACGAAGCCGTGTGTTCCAGGTATTGTGAGTTGAGTACGGGGCTTGGCTGCGAGCAGGCCGAGGTGTGTGTCCAGATCGTGAGTGGAGCCTCGGCTCAATCATTGGCTGGATTTGGTGTGTGTAGCGCGACCGATATCTGTTTGCTTTGAACCAAGGTTGGTCATGAATTCGGTTTTCTTGCGACTCGTCGGTGGGTTGTTTTTTGTCTTGGGTCTGGGCCTTCCAATCAATGCTGGCGCGGTCGCGCCCCTGGGTTCGTTGCCGAGCTGGTATAAAGCCGGTGAGCAAATGCAGTCGGTCGCCACAGGGGATGTCGACGGCAATGGGTTGACCGATCTTGTCGTGATCACGCAAGGCAAGGCAGCGCTGCGCATCTACAAACAGATGACGCCGGGTGTTTTTTCCACGCCCGCGTTGCCCAATATTGAGCTCTTCACCGAACGCTACGCCTGTTTGGACGTGGTCGATGTGGACGGCGATGGAAAGGCAGAGATTCTGACGGTTTTGGGCGTGCCTACCGGGACGCCCTACCTCGACGTCGACTATGGCGACTCAAGTACACCCAATTACACGAAAACGGTTGCGGGACCTACCAGTGGGGTCACCGGCTGTCGATTTCAACACCTGAGTTCGTCTGGGCAGGACATCATTATCACCCATGCGGCCGCTCCCGGCTTTTCGGTCCATATCTGGGACGGCGTGGAATGGGGGGATACCGGCATCGTTGATGGCGGAGGAGTAAGCAATGCCTTCGGCATGGCTGCTGGAGACTTCAATGACGATGGCGTCCGCGAACTCGCCATTTCCAAACGCACAGGATTTGGGGACCAGATCACGTTCTATGACTTCTCCACCGGAACTTACCATTTGACGCCCAATGCCCGTAACCCGTCTCCTGCCGTGCCAGTAGGGTGGTCCATGGCGGGTGGGTTGGAGACTTTTCAAGACGGCGTGCACCCCGGTGACGACCTCGTGGCCTTTGGAGAAATGCAACAGGAAGGGGTGATTCTTCGCAGTACCGCAGGGGCGATGACGTGGACTGGCATCGGTTGGACGATGGCCGAGATGGGCGTCGTCGGCGACTTTGATGGAGGTCCTGGAGTCGTGATTGCCGCAGGCGGGCAAAATGACGTGGGTCTTGGCACGTTTCGCTACACCGGTGGCACGGTCTCTCTCGTTCAGGGAGGGGACATGTACAGTGGCGAATATATCGACACAGTCGCCCTGGATTTCAACGCTGACGGCGTGATGGACTATATTGGCACGTTTGGGACCACACCTGATTTTTATCAGATGCCTTCTTGTGCCAACGTCGCTCAATGTCTACCCGGAGCGATTTCGTGTGGTGGTGGTCCACCGACTTCCTGCGTGTTTCCTGCACCATTGACTCCTGTGCCGCCTGCCCCGCTGACTCCCACGCTCTACGAGCCTTCAGCGTTTCGACTCGGCGATATCAATGGGGACGGTCATCTGGACGTTGTCTGGTCATCGGCAGCGGCTGCAAGTGCCGACATGTACATCTATTACGGCAACCCAAATATCGTGGGGAAATTTGAAGAAACGACTCCGTTCATCGGCGCCAGTGGCGAAGGCCGCGATGTTGAGATTGGAGACTGCAATAATGACGGCCGCCTCGACATCGTAACGGTAGGCAACTCGGGAACGAACAACGAGCTTCGCATCCACAAGAACCTGGGAAGTGGAGCATTTTCGGGAGCCACTCTTATCTCGACCGCTGCATTATTTGCGGTTCAGTCTGTCGCCATGGCGGATGTGGATGGGGACGGTGATTTGGATATCGCTGTTGCCCGCGAGAATGGCGGCGTATCGATATTTTCGAACGATGGCTCATGCGGTTATGGCACGACAGCGCGATGGCAAAGTGGGGGGACTTACAACGACCCCAGCCTGACCTTCTACGAGGGGCCGACCGGCGTTGAGTTGGCGCTCGCCCATGACGGCGGCATCACGATTTTCGATAAGTTCCTTGGCGGGTCTTGGCGCTATTCCCGAACCACGCACGTTGAAAACATCGACACCGATGCCGTGGTTTTCGGACAGTGGGGCATGTCGTTTGCGAGCTATATGGTCGGAACATCCATGTCGTATGCGCAGGTTCTCAGTATGTCGACGTTTTCAATACCCGGCTATATTCCTTTGTCAGTGTCCCCGCCACCGTCGCGCGCGGCGACGTGGTGTGACGCAGATACCGACGGTGTCGCCGACATCACGTTCTTGGAGAGCGCAGGGACTTCACTTCAGATTTTTGGGGCCACAGCGACTGGGACCAATCCCGATCTGGAGTTTGCGCCACCTGCTGCCCCGGCTGGAGCGAAATTTGTCGACGTTCAATGCGGTGGATTTGGAACGAACGCGCCAGCAGAGTTGATTTTGTTGCTCAAGGACAGTGCGGGTTTCTTCCACTTCACGCATTTTGCCCCTGTTCCGAAGGTCTTCGATCCCACACCCGTTGTGCTTCCAACGCTGACGTGTTCGATCAATGCTCAATGCCCCGGTGGGCAGTGCCTCTTTGGCTCGTGTCAAGCCTCGGCCACGGACGTCCGCGCCGTGGATATCGACAACGACGGATGGCTTGATATTGCCGCCGTTGGGCCGGCGATGAACAATGCAAGGCTTTGGTTGAATGGCACCTCTGGATTTTCGACCGAGGTGCCCAGCTCCTTCGGATTTTTGGCTGAAAGCATCGTGTTTGGGGATTTCGACGCGGACGGCAAGCTCGAACTGTTCGTCTCGCCTGCGACGTCAACACAGCCGATCAAGTTTTTTGGAAGCTGGCCTCTTCTTGCGTTCCTGGGAAATCAGATAAACTCAGCGGATGTCAGAACAAGTGCCATCGCAGTCGATCTGAATAATGACGGATACTTGGACATCGCGTATTGCCCGCCTACCCTTGGACCCAAATACATTCTGGCAGACGCCATGGGCTCCTTGCTGACCTCGCCCGTCGTTGCGTTATCGGGCGCGGCCTGCTCCAGCCTGACCTACGGTGATATGGATGGTGACGGCGATCTCGACCTTGTTGCCAGTTCGGATTTGGTGGTGGCCAACTGGATTTGGGAAAATAAGCTCGATATTGGGGGTGGTTTTTCGGGGCACGCGTCATCGCTGGGTTCGACCAGTTCCGCAGTGGCTGTGATCGATGTGGACGGCAACGGAGATCTGGCGATCCTCACCGCGAATTCGAATGCACCTGACAAGAAAGTCTGTGTGATCAACCATGACGGAGCTTTTGGGTTCACATTGGGTTGGTGTTCAGTGAGTGGCACGCTCGTTAGAGACCTGGCGGTCGCTGACTTAAATGGCGACAGCCGCGATGATTTTGTCACGGTAGGCACGAGTGGAGTTTCCGCCTGGATCAACGACGGATCGGGGGGATTTAACCAAGCGGGAAGCCTTGCCGGGGATTTTGGAGCGCTCACGCTGGCCGACGTGGATCGCGACGGAGATCGTGACATTATTTTGGCTGGGTTTGGTGGCGGGACCCAACGCGCACGCATCTATCTGAACACGACAAATCGCCCTCCCGTGAACTGGGGTGGGGTTTGGTCGTCGTTCTTTCCCAATAATCAAACGATGGCGGTTTTGGGTCGCCCCGGTTTGGCTTCGGCCAGCGAGGATGCCGGGGGTGGTCGTGCAGTCGTGGCTGAACCCAACGGCGATATCACCATTCCGTTCACCCTTTATGACCGAGAAGACGACCCGGCGTTCATCAAGTTGTTTTGGCGAAAGGCCGGGACAGCGTGGCAGAACACTTCGATCTCGATTAGCCCCACCACGCCGCTGGCAGCCTCAAGAAATGGTGTCCAACACTTTTTGGTTTGGCACGGTGCTGCCACGGGGCAGGGAATCGAAGTGCGACTTGATGTACGTCAAATCCCTAAAAAGATTGCGTACCCGATTCAGAGCGCCATCACCCGAGTGGTATCACCGCCGATGACCATCGTTGACTCCTGTTTTGGTGTCGCGTGTGGAGGCGGCACTTGTGTTGCGGGCACGTGCTACACGACGCCTTGTACCGTGGCTACTGACTGCACCGCGCCCGCAGTGTGTTACCCGGATGTCGGAACGTGTGGTCCCGCGGACCTATGTGCCGTTGCCGCCTGTCCCGCTGGGACGGTCTGTTACGAAGGCGGTTGTTTCCCAACTTGTGTGGATGATGGCGACTGCATTCCGCCCTTTGAGTGTTTCGAGGATGCAGGGCGTTGCGTGATCGACGCCTGCGCCGGGGTCTTATGCCCGCTCGGTGCGACGTGCTTCGGTGGTTCATGCCTTGATGCCTGCTCGATGGCCGGTGTTTGTCCTGTCGGCGAAGTCTGTTACTCCACGGCAACAGGGCCGCTGTGTTTTGGTGACCCTGACCCCTGCCTCGATGTCGACTGCTCGGGCAGCGACGTCTGCTACGAGGGAGGCTGTTTTCCGGGCTGCGCGACGGATGTAGATTGTTCTGCAGATCCCGAAGATATTTGTTTTGATGCATTCGGAGTCTGTGGCACCACCGACTCTATTTGTGATGACGTGGTTTGCCCGTTTGGCTCCACGTGTTGGATGGGCGGGTGTTATCCAGATTGCGCCGCTGACACCGACTGCACTCCGCCCAATATTTGTTATGACGGCGGCTTCTGCGCCAGCCCTGTGGATCCTTGCGATGACGTGGTCTGCCCCAGCTCTTACGCGTGTTATGAAGGCGGCTGTTACCCCACGTGTGTCGACGACGCGGACTGTTTTCCTCCCGATGTCTGCGCCGATTCGGGCGTGTGCATCAACGGTGATGATCCTTGCGAAAACGTTTTGTGTCCGGTGGGTGACGTTTGTTATCAGGGTGGATGTTACGAATCCTGCCTGACCAACAGCGATTGCAGCCCGCCGTTCAGCCTTTGTTATGACGCCAGCTTCTGCATTTCGACCACCGATCCGTGCGCGAACGTGGCCTGTCCTCTGGGTCAGGTTTGTCACGAAGGCGGCTGTTTCGAGGGGTGTTCGGCAAGCGATCCTTGCTCGCCGCCTCTCGAGTGTTTCGACGACGCGTATTGCACGACTCAAGACGATGCCTGTGCGGACGTGATCTGTCCGGCCTCTCAGACCTGCTATCAGGGCGGTTGTTTCTCGAATTGTGTTTCGTCGACCGATTGTGGCACGCCCGAGATCTGTTACGGCGAGCCGGTGAATGTGATGACGATGTCGTCGCTGGACCGTTGTGCGGTCGACGCCTGCCAGGACATCTCCAGCGGCGAAGGCGAAGTTTGTTTTGAAGGCGGCTGTTTCCCGACCTGTGTCGATGACGGCGATTGTTCGCCGCCCAACCTGTGTTTCACCAACCATTGTGCGGTCGATCCGTGTGATGGCATCGACTGTGAAATCGGCCAGACCTGCTCGGGCGGAGGCTGTTTCACGGCTTGCGGCGCGAACATGGATTGCCCGGGTTACGTCGGATCTTCGGTGCGTTTCATCGAGATCG
>JBFFMO010000193.1:0-7157 GCA_041554035.1 Allomicrovenator sp.
GATAACAGACGGTAGGTGGTGATGCCACACTTCCCTTCATATTGGCGGGCCGATCAGCGCGTCATTTCTTGCACAAAGTGCCGGTCGAGGAAGCGGTCGACTTCGTTCGCGATTTCGTTTGGGTACTCATAAAGCCCGGCATGCGTGGCTTTGGGTAGGTAAAGTAGCTGCGATTCCGGGATCTTGTCGTTCATATGCCGCGAGAGTCGTTGCGGAGTCAGCAGGTCTTTCCCGCCAGCAACGATCAAGGTTGGCACGTCGATCGTCTCCAATACATCTTCGGCAGAATGTCCCTGCATCAGGATTCCCATTCTGGCCCAGGTCGGACCGTCGATCAGGTTGAAGTGGTCGTAAAACGGTTGCATATGCTTGCGGTCGACGTTTCTGCCGACCATGCCGATGACCTTGTTCATCGGGTGCGACCATGGCGTTTTCATGTGGTGATACGCAAAGGCCAACGCCTTGTTGGATGCGGGGGGCGCAAAGCGTTCAAAGGCCTTGAACCCAATTTTGCCCACCACGGGATGGATCGCGTTATCGAACGGGTGACCGTAGGTTCCGAGCACAGGAATCAGACCGGAAATCCGGTCAGGCATCTGTCGCCACGCCTCAAAAATGATCTGACAGCCCAGCGAAAACCCAGCCAACACGGCTTTCTCGATTCCGGCCGCATCCATCACGCGACGCAGGTCGTCGGCGCAATGGGGGATGCTGCAATGGTCCAGATTCTTGGCCGGCCCCGACCGACCGTGGCCCTTGAGGTCCCAGACGATGGTTTTGTGATGGGGGACCAGGTGATCACGCAAGAGGTCCCAATAGAAATGGGAGGTTGCGTAGCCGTTTGTGAAAATGATTGGCATCCCCTCGCCTCGTGTATCCCACGCGAGTGATGTACCATCGGCGGCCAGAGTGAAGCTCGGCCAATACTTCTTGGGTGTGCTCATTGGGGCACCATAGCTTGGCGTGCGCGACTCGACCAGCGACTCTGGTGTGTGGATCGGTGAAGAGTTAGGTTGGTGATGCGTGGTTTTGAAGGAGTGAAGATGCGTGAACTGTTGGTTTTGGCGATATGTGTGGGGCTTCTGGGTTGTGGAGATGGCCCTCC
Source organism: Allomicrovenator sp. (assembly GCA_041554035.1). GTDB lineage: Bacteria > Myxococcota_A > Bradymonadia > Bradymonadales > Bradymonadaceae > JBFFMO01. Next base: position 1,106 of record JBFFMO010000193.1, read on the forward strand.
TAAATGGCCTGCTGAAACCCGTATGACGACGACCACGATTACGGGGAATGCCGTGACGTTGGAATGGCCCGCACCGCAAGACGCAGACGGAATCAAGGCCTACGCTGTCCGCCAAAACGGTACACTCTTGGCGCAGATCGAGGGCAACGTGATGACCTATACGGCCGAAAATCTGGACGGGATGACCGAGTACACGTTTGAGGTCGTCGCTCTGGACAACAAAGGCAAATGGTCTGAGCCCTTGTCGCTTCCGGTGAAAACCGGCGATTCTGAGGCCCCGAAATGGCCCGAGGGGTCGACCATGAAGACGGCGCTGGAATCAAAAGGGCCGCTTGGAACTGCGGTCACCTTCACATGGTCCGAAGCTACGGATAATGTTGCGGTGACGGGGTACCGCATCATCGCCGATGGCGAAACCGTAGGCGAAGTTAAGGTTGAAGGCCGTGAACTCGTTCACCAATCCGTGGATGTGGACGGCTCATATCAGGTCCAAGCAGGTGACGCGGCGGGCAATTGGTCGACCGACGGTCCGTCTGCCCGAGTCTGGGCCAACAAAGGTCTGCGACCGATGCTTCGATCGCAGGGTTTGTTGGACCAACCAGCGCATGGATTGGACACGCCTCAGTTGATGCAGGCGCCAAGGCTTCAGGTCACGCAATGAAATGGATTCTTCTGCTTTTTTTCGTCGCCGGCTGCGGCAGTGACTCCACAAAAAAGTCGGCTCCCACGTCGCTGTGTGGAAACGGTGAACTAGACCCGGGCGAGTCTTGCGATCCGAGTATCGCGGCCACAGAGGCCGGCGCGTGTCCGGCATCGTGTTCCGCCGGCGGTTGCGAGGTCGCAACTCTGACGGGCACACCGCTTTCTTGCAACGCTCGCTGTGTTGTGGAGCCCGTGGCATGCGCGGATGGAGACGGCTGTTGCCCCATCGGATGCGATTCGACTTCAGACGCTGAATGCACCAACACCTGCGGAGATGGGGTGGTTGCCACTCCGGAGACCTGTGACGGTGATTGTGTTTCGAATTGTGGTGATGCCTGTGGCGGTTTGACGCTCGCGGGTGACGCAACGACGTGTTCGGCCCGTTGCGTGGCCGGCGCCCCGGTTGGCTGCAATTCAGGCGATGGGTGTTGTCCTGTGGGATGCACCGCCGACGAAGACAGCGACTGCGACGCCGCCGCGACGTGCGGTGATGGTATCGTGGATCAGGGCGAGTCATGCGATGGCAATTGCCCGACCTCCTGTCCGTCTGCTGGCGCGTGTTCGGTGGGGCGACTGAGCGGATCGGCCGGGACCTGTGACGCCCAATGTGTGGATTTCAATGTGACGTCGTGTGTCGCGGGAGACGGCTGTTGCCCTGGCGGATGCACGCCCGAAACCGACACCGATTGTTCGATGACGTGTGGAAACGGAACCATCGAGGACGGCGAAACCTGTGACGGGAATTGCCCCACCACGTGCGTCGCGCCCAATGCCTGCACGATTGCGACTCTGGTCGGTGCAGCGAACACGTGTTCGGCGGCCTGTCAGCAGCGAGCGGTCACAGCTTGCTCCAGTGGAGACGGTTGTTGTCCGGCAGGATGCACATTTGCGACGGATTCCGATTGTGCCTGCACACCAAAGACGTGTGCGGAAGTCGGCGCGCAATGTGGAACGATCGACAACGGTTGTGGTCAGATGATCCAATGTCCAACCTGCACGGGCGGCAAAACGTGTTCGCAAAATACGTGTATTGCTCAGGGGTCTGGCAGCGGAACGGTCGGAGCGTTATGCACGAGCGATTCTAACTGCGCTCAAGGGCTGCTTTGCGACATTACCGTTGCTGGGGGTTATTGCACGATGGCGTGTGACTTTACAGCAACGTCGTGTCCAGCCGGGTCGAGCTGTGGGCTGATTTCACTCGCTAACCAATTCGAGTGCGGCCGTGTTTGCACTAGCTCGGCTCAATGCGAAGGTACTCAAACCTGTGCACCGCCAGCTTTACCTCTCCTGCCTGGGATGATTTGTACGCCATGAATATTCGATACTTATTGCCATTTCTGCTGGTCGTTGCAGCGTGTTCGTCGGATTCGAACGACTCCGTCAACAATGTTGTCTCGAACAATTCGACCAATACGGGTTCGAATAACGCGACCAATAACGCGACGAATAACGCGACGACCGGTTCGACGAATAATGTCGCAGCGGACATGGGCAGCGATGCTCAGGTCACCGACGCTGGAGAAGACATGAGCCTTGCCGACGTTGGAGTCGATGCGCCGGTCGACGCCGCCGCCGATGTTGGCGACCCGTATGCGGACCGGCCGGTAGGGCAGTGTGCCGTGAGCGCCGATTGTCCGACCAACCCCAACGGCAAGGACTGCAATCGTTTGCTTCCAGGGGGATCTTGCGGCGCGTGTGACGCGTTTAACGACCTCTACTGCGACGATACGTGTTTCAGCGGCACCTGTGTCACGACCTGTGCGACCACCGACGAATGCCCGCCGGGACTTCGTTGCACCGGTTCTGGGCGCTGTGCTGCCCAACCTTGTCTGGATGACGTCTGCCCCATCCCGATGTTTGGGTGCAGCGCCTCGGGTTTTTGTGAGCGAATCGATTGCTCCGACGATGCGAGCATCTGTCCTGCGAACACGACCTGCCAATCAAACCTTTGTATCGAAGACCGGCAACTCTGAGTTTCAGGCCGTCGGGTTTCAGGTCGTCGGGTCGTCGGGTTTCAGGTCGTCGGGTTTTAGGTCGTCGGGTTTCAGGTCGTCGGGTTTTAGGTAGTCAGGTTTCAGGTCGTCGGGTTTCAGGTAGTCAGGTTTCAGGTCGTCGGGTTTCAGGTAGTCAGGTTTGACGAGTTGTGACTTGGTACGCGGGCATCCTGCCCGCTGCGATTCACCGAGCATGCACGAGGTCCGTGCATACTCGTGGAGGTTTTAGCTGCAATTCGCAGAATCTCGTTCAGGCCATAGGGCGCTTAGCGAGTTGCTGAAAGCTCACTGCTGACCGCTCACTGCTCACTGCCTAAAGCCTGACGTCCATCGCGTCGCGCAGGCCGTCTCCCATCCAGTTGAAGCCAAGGATGGTGATAAAGACCAATGCTGCGGGGAACAAGATCAGGTGCGGGTAGAACGCAATCGCGGTCCAACCCTGGCTCGCCAGAGTGCCCCAAGACGACGCAGGCGGCTGAATCCCGAGCCCAATGAAGCTCAAGGTCGATTCGGCAAGGATGACCGCAGGGATTCGGAACGTCAGCGTGACCATCACCGGGGCGACGGTATGCGGCAGGATCTGTTTCCAAAGAATGCGAGAGTCAGGGAAGCCAAGCGCTCTTGCAGCTTCGACAAAGGGGCGTGATTTCACGGCCAGAACTTCGCCGCGAACCACACGTGCCACCGTCACCCACGACACGAGCGAAAGGCTCAGGATGATGCCGACGATGCTTTGCCCAACCACGACACTGATGATGATGATCAACAACAAGTCGGGGAACGAATAAACGACATCCACAAAACGCATCAGGATATTATCCGTCCGGCCTCCGACCCAGCCCGAGACAGCGCCTAAAACCGTTCCTAAGACCATCGCGATGAGTGTGGTCACCGTGGCAACCAAAATGCTCACGCGCGCCCCATAAAGGCAACGGCTCAACAGGTCGCGGCCCAACCGGTCGGTTCCAAACCAATGCACCCATGTCGGCGTTTGCAGAATCGCGCTGGGGTCCTGAGTCTCTTCGGCGAACGGTGCGATCCAAGGCGCGAGAATCGCCAAGAGACCGATGCCCAGCACAATCGCAATGCCCGCCAGGGCGAGTCGATTCTTCATCAGCTTTTGACGCACGCGTGCGCCATAACTTTCGGCGCTCATGTTTCGATCCTCGGGTCAGCAACGCTGTAAGCGACATCGACAAAAATATTGGCGACCACGACCATCGCGCAATAGATGAGCGTAATCCCCATCACGAGCGGATAATCTCGGTCGACCACAGCGGTGATGAAATAACGCCCCATGCCCGGAATCGCGAACACGAGCTCGACGATAAACGATCCCGTCACCAGCGATGCCAGCAGTGGGCCAGCGACCGTGATCAAAGGACCAAGGGCATTCGGCAGCGCGTGGCGCAACAAAACCCGGTATTGCATCGCGCCTTTGGCCTTGGCCGTGCGCACATAATCTTGTCCCAAGACCTCGAGCATTCCCGAGCGCGTCAGACGTGCAATATACGCGGTGGGTGCGGCAGCCAACGTGATGACCGGAAGCACCATATGCCAGCCGGATTCCCAAAGGCCCGCGGGTAACCACTGAAGCTTCAGAGAGAACACGAGACTCAAGACAGCCGCGAGCACAAAATTTGGGGTGCTGATGCCAAGTGTCGCCGCGACCATCGATGACGAGTCAACCATGGTCCCTCGCCGCGCTGCCGCCACGACGCCCAAAAAGATTCCCACGACATAGGTCAGGAAAAACGCCAGCAGTCCGAGCTCTAGGCTGATGGGTAGACTTCGCCAGATGATGTCGTTGACGGTTTCTTGCTGAAACTTCATCGACACACCAAGGTCACCTTTGAGCAATTGCGTCAGGTACATCAGAAGTTGGGTATCACCCCAGGCTGTGACGTCGGTCACCAGGCGGAACGGTCCAGCGACCGCGACACCGTTGGCGGTCTCAAACGCTGCAATATCCTCTTGGGAGCCCACATCCGAGGGCATCGTGTAGAGCGGGAATACCGGGCGATCCAGGTGATAATGTGCGCGCAAGGTGCGTTGGATTTCTGGTGGGAGCGGTTTTTCGCGGTCGAATGGCCCACCTGGGGTCAGGCGCAACACGATGAAAGACGTCACGACCACCGTCAGCAGAACCGGAATTCCAAAGAGCAGTCGCTGTCCGATGAATCGCAGCGAAATACGGTCGAGTCTGCTCATGGTGCCCACCGTGCGTCGTTGAAATGAGCGTCACCCATCGCGTTGAATTCGATTCCGGCCCATCCTTTCTTGATCAGAATATTCTGTGCACCCACGTAGATGGGTACGATGGCGGCCTCTTGTTCGGTAAGAATGCGTTGCGCTTTTCGGTAGATTTCCATGCGCTCGACTGGGTCCACCGTGACCAGCGCCTGATCGACCAACGCATCGTATTCAGCATTATTGTAGGCGAGGCTGTTGTTGCCGCTGTTGGCCTTGAACAGATTCATGAAGTTTTCGGGATCTGGAAAATCCGCGACCCAACGAGCCAGATGGGCAGGCGGCGGGCTCTCGCTGTCGATTTCCTGAAAAAAGACCTTCTGTTCGCGGACTTCAATCAGCACATCAATGCCCAACTCCCGTCGCCATTGCTCCTGCAGGTTTTCCGCGATCAGGCTCCAGTCTTCACCCGCTCGAAACATGACGATGGCTTTCGGAAACCCTTTGCCTTCGGGGTAGCCGGCTTCGGCCAGAAGCTTGCGCGCAAGGTCTGGGTCGTAGGCCAACCCAATCGATTTGTCGTTGCCAAACATCCCTGGCGGGATCCACGAGGTCGCAGGGATTTCGCCGCCCTTGAGCACCGAGGGGAACTCCTTGCGCTGGATGGCGTGACCCAGTGCTTGTCTGACCTTCACGTTATCAAAAGGGGCCTTGTCGACTCGAAAAGCAACGTAGCGAGTTTCGAGTTTGGGGGCATTCACGTACGCAGGATTATCGCGAAACGCTGGGATCGCGATCGGCAACATGTCCACCACCACATCCAGATCCCCAGCGATGAACAGGTTCATCGAGGTCGATTTTTCTGCGGTCATGAAAATCTCAAGCTTCTTGATCGAGGGTTTCCCCAACACGTAATACGGATTTGGCTCAAGCGTCATACGGTATTCGGGCTGCAGGGCCGTTGGTTTGAACGCACCGCTGACCACGATATTTTCGGGCAAGGTCCAGGCGTCGCCAAATTTGGTGACGATGTCCTCGCGAACCGGATGGGTCACGATAAAGGTCGTAATATGAGGGAAATAGGGCGCGGCGCGGGCGAGCTTGACCTCGAGTGTGTGGTCGTCAATCGAATGCACACCGACGTCGTCGACTTTGACTTTGCCTGA
>JBFFMO010000194.1:0-7143 GCA_041554035.1 Allomicrovenator sp.
AACGGATGGCCGCCGAAGACAAACGTGTTCTCCTGCTTTGTTCCAGCGCAGAGCTCGCACAGCAGCTTCGATTAACCACGGACAGACTGGCAAGGCAGGTGCGCGTCGCGGGCGCAGAAACAACCACACTCAGACGACCGGAGATCTTGGAAACGACGACCGCTTTCCAAAGGCCAAGCGAAGACGCCGCCACCCAGCCGCTGCGGCTTGCCGATCTTGAACTCGCCACAAAGGCGATCCTAAAACCGGATGGGACCGACACGACGGTTCAATTCCAACGGCCCGATCTGGTGCAAGAGTTCCACGTGAAACAACTTCCGGGGACCGTCGAGACCTTTGACGTCGATGGCCTCTACCTGCACGCCGCGACACTTCAAAGGACCGGCACACCCGGACCAGGGGCGCTGATGGCGGCTGTTCAAAATCAGAAGCTCGGACCGTGGGACGCCATCATCGTCGACCAAGCAAATGACTTCGCCCCTTCGGCATGGGAGGTGTTTGAAAGCAGCATCGCCCCCGGCGGTCAGATGGCCATGTTCTTCGATTCATCTGCGACTCAACCGCCGGTCCCAAGACTTGGGCCAATCGTCGTCCTTCAGCCGCCTCAATTGCAAACGATTTCGCAGGCCATCCGGGGACTGGCCTCTGAATCGAAATCCGAGCCTGTGGTCATCGTCGAAGCTGACCCGGACCGGGCAATAGAAAAACTCGCGGTTTTGGTCCACGAGATGATCGCGGAGCAGGGGGTCAGCTGCCACCAGATCGCGATTCTCACGCCCGACAGGTCCGACGTGTTGATGGCCACGGCAGCGCTGAATGGCATCCCATTGGTGCACGATATCTCAGCATGGCAGGCGGGCGTTCTACAATTGCCCATCTCGCGCTTCCAGGGCCTGCAAGCCGATGTTGTGATTCTTTTCGAGTGTCCATCGGAGTGCATGGGCGACGACGCCTACAGGCCCTTCCTGAACGGGTCAGGGCCAAACCTACGCCTCTACATGTTCCTAACTCAACAGATTCCGCCAAAATTATAATGGGATTCATCTTGCGGGGGTCCGCCGCCTCATTGTGGATTTCCCATGGCATCTAGCGCGTCGTAATCCTTGTCGAAGATAACGACGTGCCCATCTGTCAGGCGGCCATCAAGGGACCTCAGCGCGAGCTGACTCTCCGATGACTCGAGAATTTCGAAAACGGCAATGGTCGGAGTGGAGGGCTGCCAATCGGGACCGCTTGGATCTCCGTCGTGGCCAGTCAAGGGGATCAGAAGCTGGTTTCCTACGACCCTTCCAGAATATTGACCGTCAAGTCTCGGGTTTCCGTTCCAGAACTCCGGTATGTAAATAACGGTTTGGTCGTTGCTGACTCGGATTATATCGCCTTCACGCGAGGCATACTTGGCGCACCGCTCGCGATACTGCGCAGCAATGATGTGAGTGGGCGGCCCTGATACGGCGTCTGGACGAACATCGTTATTGGCACACGCTCCAGCAGATAGAGCGACGATCGCGATCATGATCAAGTTTAGTTTCATCGGTTCACCAAGACTTCGTACAAATTCAGGCAAGCCAGGTCACTCTACCCGAACGCCATTCAATTAAACGAGTTGCGGTCGTCGGTCACGCAACTCTACTGCAATGGCAGTTGCACTTGGGCTGGGCCTGACGACTGCGACCACGCTGACGCAGATTTATTTTGCAAGCTCAAGACGGCTAACCCCTTGAGCGTGGCGAGCAGCTATGGTGTTCGAACTGCATTGGTGGAGCCTGGGTTCTCGTGTCCAAGTCTGGGCACTAATCTTGGGTCCATTCTCGCCAATCACGGCGCCGGCAACGTCGTCACATCCCTTGATTTGTCAGTGGTAGCTCGGAGGTCGTCTCCCGGTCGTCAGCGTCATATCCAGTTCCGAGTTGGCGCCGTCTCCATAGCCTTCACTATGGGAGCTGAATCGTCAGTTCGTAAGGGTTGGCGGCCCCAAGCCGCCATGCATCGACGACCAACCAGTAGGTTGTGCCGCTCATGGAGCTGAAGTTGAGCTCGGAATCCGTCGATGTGGAGGCATCGTCGTTGAACGTCACAAACCCTGCGGTTGGACTGTAGACGTACATCACCGAGTCGAGGTCACTGCCCTGTGCCAAGCGCTCGGCCTCAAGACTCGCCTGGATTCGACCGGCCGCAGCCGGCAGCTCATATACATCGACCGCGCCGTCATTGAGGTCGCCGGCGACTGTGGCCGAGAATGCATTCGTCATCGGCGCCGGCGTGACCTCGCGAACCACGAACTTATAGTCCCAGTCGATCGCCTCAAGGGATTGCAGCGTGACGTACCAAGTGTCGTTCTTGGGCAGGAAGTACTGACGCTTGGAACCCGCGATGTTGTCGAAATCAAACCGACGGTCACCAATGTCGCTCGTCGCGCCCTCCACAAACATGGAAACATTGAGCGACGAATCGGCCGCCAGAATCTCGACTTCGAGGATTCGGCCTGCCGTTGCCGTCAGCACAAACGTGTCGACGCCACCGGATTCGAGCACGCCTGACACGGCATCGCCAAACGAGATCATGTTCGCCGTGGCACGCTCATCGTTGGGCTCCGCTTCGACGATCGTGCGCGTGCCGTTGGTGTTGTTTGTCGAGTTGTTCGTCCCTGAAGTGTTATTGGACGAACCGGTGTTGGACGAACTGTTGTTGGACGAACTGTTGTTGGACGAACTGTTGTTGGACGAACTGTTGTTTGAAACGCCGTTGTTCGACGATTCGTTATTCGATGAAGCGTTGTTTGGAAACCGATTGTTGTCCTCGAGCCGAACGTTGTTTGACCCCGTCGAGTTGTTCGCCTCGGTCGAGTCGTCGCCGCACGCAGCAACGAGGAAAAGAGCCGCGATCGCGGGTAGCGTTTTCATCCACATCGTTCGTCCATCCTCAGTCAGTCCGTTTTGATCCGGGCGAGACGTTTGCATGTTTTGTGCGCGCTCGCAAACACATCGGACACGATGGGTGTGTAACGACAGAAGTAGGGGTGGCACCGTGTTGAAAGCGCTGGACCCTCCTAGCAACGTCGCGGATACTCTTGCATAGAACTCCCCCAAACGGGTTTGTACAAGGGTTGGCCATGTTTCGTGTTCGTGTTTTCGTGTTGGCGAGTCTTCTGAGCGCCGTGTCGTGCGCCGACGATTCGAATCAGAGACCAGACGCCACAAACTCGGGCACAAACAACGCCACAAACTCGGGCACAAACAACGCCACGAACAACGCGTCGACGAACTCGGGCACAAACTCGGGCACAAACAACGCCACAAACTCAAACACAAACAACGCCACAAACTCGGGCACAAACAACGCGACGACCCAAGCTGAGTTGGAGCAATACACCCCTGACCAGGCGCCATGGGACAGTTTCTACACCAAGCCGTTTGAGAGCGGCACAAACACATCGCACGACCCCGACGGCGTTGGGTGGATTACGCCACAGGCGTGGGCCGAAGCGCAGTGGGACGGCACGATCTACAACCCATCGAAGATGACTCCGCAAGAGTTCGCCAGTGCGATGTGCCCAAGCGTGGACCGGGTTCGCGGCATCCGCGAAGTGTTCTACGCCCACCAACCCTTTGCCGATAATGACAACCCAACGCGGGCCGAGATCGACGAATGGCACCGCATCGCCATCAATCACGTGCGGGCATTGGTCGGCTACACCGACGACGACCGACAGGTCCAAAAGGACCATTGCATGTTCGCCCGCGCGCTGTGGGGCGATGAACGAAAGTTCACCACGATGTGGGATGACAAGTACCCGGGGATCGATGGTTCCGCGGCCGGGCCGTGTCAGGGCGGTGGAAATGCGCACTGCGGGGCGTCGTTCTTGCCCGACGCCGAAGACCAGGCGCCCTACCTGCCAGAAGGACACCCCGCCTGCACTCTAACCGCGGGCGCGGAAGGCGTGTTCAGCGGTCCCAAATCGAATATCCCGTGGTCCATCAAGTGGTCGCGCGGGTTCTGCAATACGCTGATGGCGGAGGGCTTCTGGGGCGGCCACGTGGGCCCATGGTTCCACCGCGAGAAATTCGGCCTCAGTTTCTGGGACCCGGATCCCACGAACAATAACAACAACGCTATCTTGCGGGCAAAGTGGACAGGCCGGCTGATGCCGAGCCTCTACTGCAATCCCGCCAATGCAACGTGTGACCCTGAGACGACGGGGCCCGGCGGCGGAGGGTAGAACCCGACGTGACTCACATTCGACGCCAACTCTTGGGATTTTTCGTGCTCGGGGCATTCTTGCTCAGCATGGGATGTGGAACGCCCCGCCCCGAAGGCAAAACGGACGCGCGGGCCGACGAGCTCGCACGGCGCATGATGGCTTCGGTCGATGCCGACGCTTGGCAGCGCACCCGCGCCATCACGTGGACGTTCAGGGGAAGCAACAACCACCTGTGGGACCGGCAACGGCAGCTCGCGAGGGTTCGGACCGGCGACCTCGAGGTCTTCGTAGATCTGAAGACTCAGAAAGGCGTCGCGTTCGAAGACGGTGTGCGATTGGAGGGGAAGGCGCGCGACGAAGCCGTTAAGGACGCGTACGCCGCGTGGGCGAACGATAGTTTTTGGCTGATCGCCATGAACAAGGCATTCGACCCCGGCACGACTCGGTCGCGCGTGCCTTCAGAAGACGGGCGAGAAGCGCTCATGGTGGAGTACAGTTCAGGGGGTGTGACCCCTGGCGATGTGTACCTGTGGCATTTCGACGAGAACGGTCGGCCAGTATCGTGGCAGATGTGGGTCTCGATTATCCCCATCGATGGGGTGAGTGCGACGTGGGAAAACTGGGTGGCATTGCCGACTGGCGCCTACGTCTCGACGGCGCACGATGTCGGCATCTTCTCCATCGACATCACGGACTTGGACGCGGCGGAGTCTTTAGGGCAACTCGTCAACGGCCCCGACCCATTCGCCGTGCTAACGGACTCGCCGTGAGACATGGCGCCAACCGCCCACGCCCAGTCATGTCAGGCACCACGAACGACGATGGGGATTATCCAAGACGTCACGAAGACCACGAACGTCAGGGCAAAGGTCAAAAGGGCCACCTTGAGGGCCGGTCGCTGATGGTAAATACGGTGGGCGAGCGGAATTCCTACAAGGGCGACCACCGGCGGTGTACCGAATGCGCTCGCGAGAAGGACGGACCCAAAGAAGGGACCGGGGGAAGTGACGCCCCCTGAGTGCATGAAGATCATCAGTAACGACGACATGCTGGCTGCGCCGCCGCCTAGCAAGAACCACGCGACCCCGACCGCCGTTCCTTTAACTTTTGCATCCACTCAGGCCTCCTGATCGACGCGTTTTGCGCGGATTCGTTCGATCGCCTCGATCATACCGCACCCCGTCGCTGTTTCAATCGTGCTGTGATGGGTCAAATGCGCGATGGGCCGGCCGGGCCTCAGGCATGAATAGCGGTCACAAAAAAGCCGGTCATCGAGGATCGCGGGACCGGTTACTTGCTCTCTTTCATGATCTCGCGACCGATGATCATGCGCTGAATCTGGCTGGTTCCTTCGTAGATCTGGAAAATCTTCGGATCACGAGAGAGATTTTCGACCTTAAAGTCCCTTCAACCCATCGTTTGCTTCCGACACCAATGCAGAAAGGTTTGGGTCGTTGGGGGCAAAGACTGTCTGCATGTGGGTGAGATCTACTCCCGCTACTTCGCTGATAAGCGCCCGCACTTGAGGCTCTACCCCAACGACGTAGTTTTCGTGAAGCCGCGAGATTGATTCAACAATGCCAAGTCTGGTCATTAAATAATCTATCTCGGGTTGAACCATTTGTAGTCCCAGTCTCCTACCAATTTACCCGTCGAAAGTTCATAGGCGAGAACTTCTATGCCGTCATGCTGTTTCGTCAGTGCCTCAATGGGAGACGCGTTGTGCTTCCAATCGCCGGCTCCGGACACGATCGAGACCAGCAGCCAGGGGCCTTCGACATCTACGAACAGCGTTGCCGTTTTTTTACCTGGATTTATATGCTTGCCCCACAGCCGAACCTTGGTTTCGACGTCGTAGACGTCGTATTTGAGATAGAAGTCAGTTTGGTGCTCGACTCGCAACCCGGCCGTCACGAGGTCCCCCTTAGCGTTCGGTGGCCATTGGGTAGCATTCCATTCAGCCGTTCGGGATCTTAAAACGAGAGCCCATGGGTCATTCACAATCTGTTGAAGCCGTTGATCAAGCTCACTTGTTCCCACCACGTCACCAGTCTTGGGATCCAAAACTGTCAGGCCAGCCGGGCCGCTAGCGTCTTGCGTCTCAATGAGAAGCAGCCCAGTCGGGGTCCACGTTGGCCATGATGGGTTCGCCGAGATGGTTCGAGTCCACCGCAGTTCGGCCTCCGACGTCCATCCCTGCAACGTGAGCGACGGACCGCTATCCGACTGTTCATGAAGCGCAGTGACCGTCGTAAGACCGGCCAGCCCAACAAGGGTCCCTTTGTCAGGCAATTTGGTCGTCGCGCGTTTCCATTCAATTGGTAGGTGGGAGTCTTTGACTGCAGCCAGCTCAAGCCAGTTACCGATGCCACCGAGCACAACGCGAGCCCAGCACATCTCACCGGCTTCTTGAAGATCGGTGTAAGAACTGTTCAGCGCAACGATGGTCTCCCCGATGGGGCCGATGGTGCGGCTGCAAAGGAACTCTGGGATTTTTTTAAAATTAATGGCGTTTTCTAGCACCGAAACCCGCGGAATGTCGCCACGCTCTCCTTCAAAACGCGCCCGCCATACATGGTCGAAAACGAGCCTCGGTTGGACGATTGGAACCCTGGGGGCGGCCGGTGCTTCGAGCCGGTTCACTGGGGTTACGGCCTCCGACTCAGGAGCTACTGCCACGGGGTTAGCGGGTGTAACATCAAGTGAACAAGCAGCAAGTGCGACGAGCGGAAGGACGATTAGGAGTTTCATATCGGCTAATGGATTGGAGTATGAGCGGGGTGACGATTCACCCACATTGACGCGCGGACAGTGACTTGATTCAAACTTTTCTGAACGTGACGACCGACCCTTCAATCTTCAGGTTAGAATCCAAGCTCTTCAGCACCAGTTCTTCGTGGGTCGACTTCAAAATCTCGAACGAGGCCGTGGTCGTCGGAGAA
>JBFFMO010000195.1:0-7138 GCA_041554035.1 Allomicrovenator sp.
GCTAGAAGTCGGATGCGTGATTGGAAAGCATTACCCGGACCCAATCGTCGATCACAAAACCGCCTACAAAACGGCCCGTGACCGTGTCTGGGAAGTCCGAAAAACGCCTGCGGCAAAAGCCGAAGCGAAGCTGGTCTATGAAAAACACGGCAGCCGCAAAAAGTCGCGTACCTAGCAGCCATGTGGAGCCACCAAAAGAAACGATCGTTTATTTTTGTCCTTAAACACATAGCGATCGTTTCGTTTGGACACATTTCGGTTCATTCCCATGAAACAAAGGTTTCATCCTGCGACTCATTCCCTTTCCATGGATCGCCTGGCAGCTTGGCAACGAGTTGCTCATGTACAACACTCATCGCGTCGTCGAAGTCCCACGGGGTCATCGGTCCGAGCAGTGCGTTCATGTCGTCGCGGAAGTCCGAGTCACACGATTTCGCGTGGAGGTTTGCCTCGTATTGAGCCCTCGACACAACGTGCCCGCCCTCGGTTATGTATCGTTCAAAGCACCTGAGCAGGATGGCCGGGACGACGAAATCACTCTGGAGCGCGTAAGCCATATCGAAAAGATCGCGGCCCTTCTTCCGTTGGTAAAGGGCGCGAAACTTGGTCCCCAGCAGCTCATTAATGTCAAAAGTTGTGATGACGGCCGAACCACCAAACCAGCGCCCCTCCACGATGAACGGGACTTTGGCGAAGCCAAGTTCGGTAAAGTGCTCTCGAGTGTTGATCTCGATCTTCAGCCGCATCTTGAAGGACGGAGAATCCTCGGACTTGAAGCGATAGACTAGGTTGACCCGCCCCTCCTTAAACATCCTTTTTGGCGTCCCAAGCCATGGATCGAGCACGCCGCGTATGAGGTCGAGCGTCTCACCGATAGGTGCCTCGTCAATCTGGACAAGATCGATGTCCTCGGAGTATCGAGCTGCTGGTCGAAGGTGAAGTTTATAGAGCGCAGTACCGCCCCGAAACGCGAGCCGCTCTCGCACCTCAGGCACGGAGTACATGTCGACCAGCGCACGACTGATGACAAGGTCTTGCTCGACCTGTGCGTCAAGGCGCCAAGGCGCGTGGTCCCGCCACTCGTTGATAAAGGCCTTAGGAATCATTCGTCTGGCTCCACGTCTACGTTCACAATGACCTTCCACTTCGCGTCGCGCGTTGCCCCAGTGACGTCTTCGGAACGCCGAAGCGGGATGTAGCTGTTCGCGTTCTCGGTCACAAAGGGCATCAGGGCGACTGCGAGTTCTTGTTCATTTAGGAGTTCGAGCAGATACCCAAGCCGCTGCGACCACCCAATCGGATTCAGCTTGGCAGCCTCGATAAGCCTATCAGGGGTCATCTCCTCGCACAGCTCCTCGAGGACAGTCGCTATATTATTGAGGCCGCCAGCGTATTGCGGGTAGCCGACCAGCTCGAGAGCCGTCACCTCGGGCGTGGAGTATTTGATGTAGCCATTCGGGGTGTTGAACGTGCTTAGCGGCATCCGCTCAAGATCGCCGCGGGCAACAAACACGACACGAACCTGCCCACACTCAACCGACGGGCGGTTCTTTGGGACCATGACCTCTAAAGACTGCGGGCGCTGGTGTGCCGCGCCGTGCCGTTCGGCCGCCGAGAGCAACGCCACATAATAGGGCTCATCAAGGTACTCCATCAGCTGGTCGATGAAGTGCTCCGCCGGCAGACAGCCCAATCGTCGGTACTCAGGCGGGACAATCACGTGAAACGAGCGCATCGGGCTCGCAATGCGCCCCTGCTTCTTAAGCCGCCGGAGCTGCGCACGAACCGCGTCTTCACTGCCTCCGATGGTTTCAATCGCGGCTTGGGTGGTGAAGTGACGCCTCCCGGTCGCTGCCAAGGAATCAATATATTGCTCTGCTCGCATAGACTACAATTCCAATCGAAAACAATGATTACCGATGGTTTGACAAAGAATTGTATCGCCGACCCTAAATACAATTATCCTTTAAAATAACGATAACCATCACCATCGTCAACAATTGTATTCTAGACGCTGCGAAAGTTCGGCCCGATTTATGTGTTGGTTTTTGAACACGGCGATCGTGTGGCGCAAAGGCTATGTCATGCAGGGCCAGGCGGGAGCCAGGCGTACCAAGCACAAATCGCAAATCGCAATGCCGGCAGGATGCCGGCACACCAAACACAAATCCTAATGCCAGGCGGACCAAACACAAATCGCAATGCAAGGCGGGAGCCCGGCGTACCAAGCACATTGCCGGCAGCAGGCAGAACATCAGCGCAGTCGGTCGAAGTCGCCCGCGGCAAAAAACAGATACATCTCTAGCGCCGAATACCCTGCGTCGTTTTGGACTCGGAATGTTCCGAAATCGTAGGACGCGAGGACCTGATCGTTCGAGGTAATCGCGTGTGCACTCGCGAAAAACTTGGGAATGTCCGAAAGCGCGCCGTAGAAGTCGGCGGGTCGGGTGTTCGTCGGTAAGACTGGCTGCGTCCAGACTTTGTTGAACGGATTGCGTGAGACTTCGTCAAGCATGTCCTGAATACGAAGTGTGTCGTAGGTGTCGAGGTAGCGGCCGGTCTCCCCAGCGTCGCTGACAAAGGCGTTGGTTCCGACGTCCGCGAGCACGCTGGCCTGCGCCTGTGCAGCGGTCTTAACAACCGTGGTCGCGAGCAGTGGGTGCAAAATCGTTGTGCCGCCCTCAGGGGCTGTCTCTCCAGCGATGGTGGCATCAATGATGAGGGGTGCCAACCTTTGACCGCACTCTCATGGCATCCCGTCTCCGTCGTAACCAAGGATCTCGTCGGAGGAGCGCTCGTCCATCGACGGAGAAGACTGGTAGTCGTCTTGAATGCGTTGGATTTCGGCATAAAAGTTACCCCGTGCAGCCAGAATCCGCTGCCTCTCGAGTCGTTCGCGCAGCGCGTTAATAATCGCCTGAGTCAGCGACTCCCCAGTAAGTTCCGCAAGCTCTCGAGCCAGCAAATCGGCCTCATCATTCTTGATACTAATTGCCACGTTATCTCCCTCTAGAATCCAAGCATGAATTCTGGAACTCCGCAGACATTAGGCAAGACCTGTGGCTTTTGCACAAGGGCAGTGCGAAACATGTCATAGTGTTGGAACAATACCTGCTCACCGCTCACTGCGCACTGCCTACCCCAATGAAACTACCCATCGACGAAATCGAAGACCAAGTCCGCGCCGCTGTCCGTGCGCCAAAGCCCCTAATCGTCACTGCGCCAACGGGGTCCGGCAAATCCACTCGCCTGCCCCTCTGGCTGGCGGCCGACGGGGCACAGGTGCTTGTCATCGAACCGCGGCGCGTCGCGTGTCGCGCGCTGGCGACCTTCCTTGCGGCACAGCGCGGCGAGTCGGTGGGCGAATCCATCGGTTACACCGTGCGATTCGACGACCGTCGAGGACCCAAAACGCATATCCATTTTGTGACACCAGGCGTCGCGCTGAAGCTTTTGGGCAACGACCAGCCCTTCCCTTACGACCACGTGATTGTCGACGAATTCCACGAACGCGGCTGGCAGGTGGACCTTGCGGTGATGTTGTTGCGCCGCCAATACGAGGACCGTCTTATTTTGACCAGCGCGACGCTCGACGCGGCCGAACTATCGCAGCGCATCGACGCGACGGTTCTACACGCCGGCGGTCGTACCTTCCCCGTCGATATTTCTTATCGCGGAGAAGTCGGTCAACCGACACAAAAAGACTTGGCCAAGCGGATTGTTCGAGCCGTCAAAACCGCGCTGGACGCGACCGACGGCGACGTGCTGGTCTTCTTGCCTGGCAAACGTGAAATCGGCGAGTGCGAGCAAGCTTTGCGCTTGCAAGTTGGCGCGGCGGAGCTTGTGCCAGTGCATGGCTCGTTGTCCCCCGACCGCATGACACGTGCACTTCGGGACCGTGCACCCGGCGAGCCACGGCAAGTCTTTTTGGCCACGAACGTCGCCGAAACCTCGCTTACTTTGCCGAATGTTCGGGCCGTCATCGACTCCGGGCTGGTGCGCATGCAAATCCATCGCGGCGGCCGTAATGCGCTCGCGTTGGTGCCGATTTCGCGGGCATCGATGGACCAGCGTGCAGGCCGTGCGGGCCGTGTCAGCGCGGGCGTCTGTTACCGCCTTTGGGAAGAGCGTTGGTCGCCAGCATCCACCACTCGCCCCGAAATCGAACGAGTTGAGCTCAACGACGCCGTCCTTGCCGCAACGCGCGCCGGTGTGCCGCTCGCAGAGCTCGCCGGCAGCCCATGGGTCACCCCGCCACCCGAATTCAGTCTGGAACGTGCCTGCGGCCATCTACGCGACGCAGGCTTGGTGGATAACGCCCAACAACTGACCGAATACGGGGCACGACTCAGCGAATTGCCAGTATCGGTGTTCGAAGCGCGCATCCTGCACAACCCACCGGAAGGGCTTCGCGCCACCGTCGCAGACGTCGTGGCGTTGATGCAGTCTCGTGGCGCCCTACTTTTGCCAGCACCTGAAGCCGTCGCCGCCCAACGCCGCGACCTCTTTGATGCCTGCGAAAACGAAGTCGACGAGGCGCTCATCGCCCTGCGACACGGCGATGCGAATCGACACAGACTGAGTGCGTCGACGCTCAAAGACGCGCGACTGGCGGCAACACGACTGCGCGGGCTGCTTGGCTGCAGCCGACTCGACCCATACGGCGACTTTGAAGCACCTGGGGCCACGGATGAGCTCGCCCGACATATCTTGAAGCACGTGCCCGAAGCCGCATATCTGCTGCGCGACAGAGCCAAAGGCAAGCGTGCGTTTGGAAGCGGCGAGCCATGGAGCAATGGTGAGGTCGAGCTGCGTTTGTATCCGTGGGAGCCGCATAACCACGAACGGCGCAACATTAAGGACCTTCCCGTCGCAGGTGCTGTGCTGGACCAATTCTGGATCGGCGACGACACCGGCAATGGCGTGAATGGCGTGGGTCGCATGCTCCTGCCCTGCCGACCGCAAGTCTTGGC
The DNA here is from genome assembly GCA_041554035.1 of Allomicrovenator sp. GTDB lineage: Bacteria > Myxococcota_A > Bradymonadia > Bradymonadales > Bradymonadaceae > JBFFMO01. The sequence continues at coordinate 4,974 of JBFFMO010000195.1, forward strand.
CGAGCTGGGCTTTGGCACCCTGGAGGTCGCCGATATCCGCGTCACCCACGGAAAGGTCACAGCAACCGTGCGCCGCGAACTCGCCGGAATTGTTCTGGAAGAAGGCGAAAAAAACCTGCGCGATAAAGAGCTCTGTGATGCCGCGGCCAAGCTGATCATCGAAGGCCGGTTGATGAAGCGCACCGATGCCCGTGAACGCATCGCCGACGCCTTCCATTTATGGCGAATTCTTTCGATGTGGCGCCCGATGGACGACACCGTTCATTGGAAATTGGACGAACTAAAATCGCGCCCCGTCCCCGATGACGCCATATGGCTCGCCGCGCGCTTAAGTGAGGTCGGTGTCGAGCGAACCGAAGACCTGTCATTGCTAGAAGGCAAAGATGTCGCGCCTGATATGACGGCCCTTTCAGGGGTTCCCGACTGGGAACTCCAAACGCTGCGCGACGATTTCCCACGTACCTGGAAACACCGCGACGGAACCTACCTTTGCGAAGTCCGCCCGACGAGCCATAAGGTCATCCTGACGCCGCTGGATGGGGCTGCGCGCCGCGTTGGCGTGCCCGATCGCCAACAAGTGCCGCGCTTCCGCGGTTTTAAAGTGATTTATTCGAATGCCAGTCGTGAAGTCGTCGTACGCGGCTAACCGGCAAACCCACCGTTTGCGAAAACCACAGGCAATTTTCCCATATTCGACCTTTTCCCATTCAGGAAAGACAGCAATACGCGAAACCCTCCGCAAATGTTGGTCCAACGCAAGACCGCACTCATTGGCCCCTAATCAGGCCACTCAAAATCCATTGCGCCAACTATACATTTTTGCCATATTGACGCGATGAATCTTCCAGAACTCTTAAGCCTTGTGGGCGATGAACCGGTATTCGAGTCCAGCACTCTGTTGGCGGGCGACGTTGATCCAGCCGGAGTTCGTCAGCAATTGAGTCGTTGGACGGACCGCGGTGCAATCATCCAGTTGCGGCGTGGGGTCTACACACTTGCGGAGCCTTATCGTCGAGTCGAAGCTCACCCATTTGTCCTAGCGAACGCCATCTGCACACCGTCATACGTGAGCCTGCAATCGGCACTTCGCTACCACGACCTGATTCCCGAGAACGTGCCCACGACGACCAGCGTTACCACTCGCCGTGCGTCTGATTATGCCACCGACCTGGGACAGCATATTTATCGCCATCTAAAGCCAAAGTATTTTTGGGGCTACCAGTCCGTGGAGGTCCGCGCCGGGCAACACGCCTGGGTCGCGACACCCGCCAAAGCACTGCTCGACCTTGTGCACCTTGTGGCCGGCGGAGACAACGAGGTCTACCTTCGGTCTTTGCGGCTCCAGAATCTGGAGACTTTCGACTTCGAGGCACTGGACGCTGCAGCGAAAAAATGGGGCACGCCCAAGGCTTTAAGGGCAGCCATCGCTATCCGCCGGCTCAGCGACGATGAGGAGTATGTCAGCCTATGAAAGACCATCTCAAACGACTGGTCGAGCGCGCGGCAAACGTGGACGAGGGCTGGAGCATCTGCCGCGAATACTTACAGGCTCGGCTGCTGCAAGAACTGCAACGCGCGGGCGCGATGACCCGCATCGCGTTTTATGGCGGCACAGCGCTTCGATTTCTTTACGCGATTCCGCGTTACTCCGAGGATCTCGACTTTGCGCTCGAAGGCGAGAGTGATGGCTACGACCTTAAGGCTTGGCTGACCACCGCTGCAGCTAATCTTCGCGCTGAGGACTATGACGTTGAGGTAAAACTGAATACCGCTCGAGTAGTCCACAGCGCCTTCGTGCGGTTCCGTGGACTCCCGGCTGAACTGGGCCTGTCGGGACACACTCACCAAGTGTTGGCGATCAAAATTGAAGTTGATACCCAACCGCCCGCAGGTGCTGTGACAGAGACGACCGTTGTGCGTCGACATGTGCTCTTGAACTTGTACCACCACGACCGCGCGTCGTTGCTCGCCGGAAAACTCCATGCCGTGCTTCAGCGCGATTACGTCAAAGGAAGAGACCTCTACGATCTACTCTGGTATTTGGCCGACCCCACTTGGCCAGCGCCAAACTTGACCCTCCTTAGGAACGCCCTCAAGCAGTCTGGGTACGATGGAATTGCACCAACACCCGACACTTGGAAAAGCGTAGTCGCTGAACGGCTTCA
>JBFFMO010000196.1:0-7125 GCA_041554035.1 Allomicrovenator sp.
ACCTCGGGTCAGCGCGTCGCCAAACTCGAGCAGGACCAATTCAAGTACGACGAATTCACCGTGATCGACACCGTCATGATGGGTCATCCTCGTTTGTTCGCCGTGTCGAAAGAGCGCGAGACTCTCTACAGCAAACCCGACTTCAATGAAGACGACGGCGCGCGGGCATCGGACCTCGAGATGGAATTCGCCGACATGAACGGCTACGAAGCCGAATCAGATGTCTCGACGCTCCTGTCCGGCCTTGGCGTGCCCCAAGCCCTCCATCATAAAACGATGGGCGACCTTGAAGGCGGCGAGAAAGTCCGCGTCTTGTTGGCTCAGGCGTTGTTTGGAAAGCCCGATATCCTGCTGCTGGACGAGCCTACAAATAACCTCGACGTGCACACCATCACGTGGCTTGAACAATACCTGCAGCGCCAGGAAACCCTCGTCATCGTCATCAGCCACGACCGCCATTTCCTGAACAACGTCTGTACTCACATCGCAGACATCGACTTCCGAAAAATCCGAATCTACGCCGGCAACTACGATTTCTGGTTCCTGGCAGCGCAGTTGGGTCTGAAGCAGAAACGCGACGATGCCAAAAAGACCACCGATAAGGTCAAAGAATTGAAGTCGTTCATTGAACGATTCAGCTCAAACGCTTCGAAAGCCAAACAGGCGACTTCACGTAAAAAATTGTTGGATTCGTTGACACTCGACGACCTGCCGATTTCGACCAGAAAATACCCCCATATCGTGTTCAAGAGTGAGCGCACATGCGGCAAAGCCATTTTGACCGTGTCGAACCTGACCAAGACGATCGACGGCGAAAAAGTGCTCGATGACCTTTCGTTCACGATGCAACAAGGCGACCGAATCGCCTTTGTAGGACATGACGGACGAGCTGTTTCGACGCTCTTTGAAATCCTTTGCAACGAGATGAAGCCGGATTCGGGCACTGCTGAATGGGGCGGAACCATCACTCCAGGGTATTTCCCACGTGAAAACGACGAATTCTTCAAAGATAACGACATGAACCTGATCGAGTGGCTGCGCCAGTTCATCAAGGATCAGCACGAAGAAAATGTCCGCGGATTCCTGGGGCGCATGCTCTTCAGCGGCGACGACACGCAGAAATCAGTCAAGGTCCTGTCCGGTGGAGAGCGCGTGCGATGCATGTTGTCACGCGTGATGCAGCAAAGCGCCAATGCGCTTGTTTTTGACGAGCCCACCAACCACTTGGACCTGGAGAGCATCACCGCGTTGAACAACGCGATGCGTGACTTCGACAAAGACAACGTGATTCTGTTCAAATCGCATGACCGCGAGCTCGTCAATACGGTCGCCAATCGAATCCTGGAAATCACTCCCGGTGGATTGATGGACCGCTACATGACCTTCGACGAGTACGCCGAAAATGAAGAAGTGAACGCCGAGCGCACCAAGCTCTACGGCCACGACGTGTCGCTATGATGTTTCGATTCCTTGTATTGGGTCTGGTTTTGGTGGCGTTCGGTTGTGGAACCGATGACGCATCCGTCCCTGTCGACATGGGCGCTGACGTGAACGTTCAAATGGATGTCGGCGTTTCGGACGCAGCTGTTTTGCCTGATTCGGGCACGGACGCCCAAATCGACACCGCCCCCGACATGCCGGTTTTGGAGGTCATCGCTTCGAATTATTGTGAGCTCACAGCTCAAATGTTCTGCGATTATTACCTGCGCTGCGGTCGAATGGCCGTGCCCGACAACGCAACGTGTTTGTCGGTTTTTGCCGAGACCTGCGAAGGCGTTTACGAGCCCCATTATGCAGCCTTGGCGGAAGCCGGTTCGTTGACCTTATCGTCAACAGGAATGGCGGCCTGTGCGGCCCATCTGGAAAGCGTCGCCTGCGAAAAGCAGCTTTTTGACCTCGATGGTGGCTGTTCAGAAATGTGGGTCGGCACCGTCGCGCCGGATGGCATTTGTGCACCGGGCATCGAAAGCTTCGTGTGCGAGCCGACCTCGACGTGCGTCATCACGACCACCGGTTGCGGCACCTGCATCGCTGCCGGCCGAGACGGCGCACCATGCGGTGGCGACCTTGGTCGTTGCGACGACGGTTACGGCTGTGTCGAAAGCGCCTGCGTGAAGCGCGGTTCCTTTGGTGATGCCTGTTCACCCACCGCGCCATGTGGCATCGGCATGGGATGCATCGACGATACATGCGGCGGCTTCACCGTCGTGGCGCTTGGTGCTGCGTGCGGACAGGGTCTTCGTTGCCCCTACAACTCCTTCTGCCAGGACAACGTCTGTGTGCCTCAGAAAGGCCTCGGCGAGTCGTGTAGCCCGACTGACGACTGCCGGTCGGGATATTGCGAGCAAGGCGCCTGCGTGGCTTTCAAGCCCGATGGCGGCGTATGCAACTCCGGCCCACAATGCGTGAGCGGCGTCTGCAATCAGGGCATCTGCGGAAACCTGCCCGGCCGTTGTTTCGAATAAGCAGTGAGCGGCGAGCGGTGAGCAGTGGAGCAGCTGGCAGTTATTGGTCCGCAGGCCCTGCGACTGGTCCGCTGACCCTATGGCCTGCTGCGATTATGTGACCGGTCCGTCAGGCTCCAGCCTGGCTGCGACTTGAGACTTGAGATTTGCGACTCCTGAAACCCGACACCTTTACTGCCCGCAGGCCGTCTCCGTGGCAGCCTGAGCTACGGCGTCTGAGATTCCTTCTTCGTGGATGACCATGCGGTCGATCAGGAAGAAGTCGGCACGGGCCGCGAGTTCAAACGTGTAAACGCCCGGGGAGTCAAACTCTGCCATCACTCTAGATGCGTCGTTATCGCTGGTGAAGGTCGACCATTTCCAATCGTTTGCGCCCGACGAATAGACCTTGGTCCAACCGTCTTTTGACGACCCTCGCACGCAGTCTGCTGTGTCGACATTGGCCGACGCGATAACGGCTGCCATGGCCGTGGCATCGTCGCAGATGGGTTTTGGATAGCGACGAATTTCGGCGCCCGGCTGGCCTTTCAAACCATAGAAATCTGCGGCGTCTGGGAATCTTACCCAAGCGTCGTTGTGCTCGGTGGTATTTGAACCCATGCCGATTCTTGAACGCCATTGAAAGCGGTAACGACCGGGTTCCACGATCTTAATCGCGACCGTAAAGACGCCATGAGTCGGGTCGTTATTAAACGGGCTTCCTTCCCAAACGATATAGCCCGCGCCGTCATACCCTGCGGTCTGCGTGCGGGCTTTCCAGTCTTCGTTTAACGTCAGAGATTCGGCCTCAAACGCGATAACACCGTCCACGGCCTCGAAATCGCAGGGATCGCCGTTCGTCGCGTGGTTGGTGCCGTTCGTCGCGTTATTGGTCGAGCCCGTCGTCGAATTATTCGTGCCATTTGTCGCGTTATTGGTCGAGCTCGTCGTCGAATTATTGGTGCCGTTCGTGGCGCCCGTCGTCGAATTATTGGCTCCACTCGTCGCGTTATTGGTTGAACCCGTCGTCGAATTATTGGTCGTGTTATTGCCCGTCGAAACGACCGGTGTCGAGTCGTCGGCACAACCGATGAGAGTCACGCCCATCAGGATGGCTCCAGCTGCACAAAAATTCTCGACGTTCATTTCATCTCCAAAAAAAAAACAAAAACGGCATTCGATTGAATGCCGTTCACCTGCAAAATATCAACACAGGCAGCGTTCAACGCTCATAGCATGCTGCTCACGGCAGACCGTCAGTAGAACTGAACTCGCAGCGCGACGGCCGGATAAAAATCCATGCCCGACACCGCCACAGGCGTGTCCAGAATATTGGATTCGTAGTTGTAGTAGAGCGCGTTTAATTCGAGCATAAAAAATACGTATTTCCAGCCCAATCCACCGCCCACTACGGCTCCGGCCATGACGAAGCTATCATCGACCGTGACGGCCCCGGCGCTGGCTTCGTTGATCTGCTGAATGAACCCTAATTCCAGGTTCGTGTAAACGACTTTGGGGCCACCGTACACAAAGGCGCCTCGCCCGAAATGCTGCCCGGCAAGCAAATGCAGAGCTATATTGGTGCGCTTAATATCTTCGAGCTGGAAGATGTCTTTCAAGAATCCTGGAACGGGAGGCTCGTAGGTCTGGCGCTGTCCTGCGACTCCCAACGACAAATCCAAACCGTGTTCGCGTTCGGACAAAAACATGAATTTGGTTTCAAGTTTGATTCCGGCGCTCGTGTAGGCGGCGCCGATATCCCAATTATCCAAGATGCCGTAGCGCAGGCCGAGTTCGGCAACCGGCGCCGGCCCAAAAAGGCCGTACGAAATGGCGGCACCAATGATATTCTCTCGGTCTTCCTGAGTCAGGTCAGTTGATTGACCCTGTTCGATTTGCCTTCGGGCTTTATCGGCGGAGTCTTTGCCCAGTTCCGACAACGAGCCAATCAGGCTGGTCGACACGTTCGCGCCAAGCCCCACATACATGTCCACGTCACCTTTGGGCGTGGTGCGCGCGGTCTGCAATGTGCTCATGGGGGAGGCGCAGCCGGCCATGAGAAACACCAGAAAAAAGAGCAGTCGTTTCATATCGACGAGTCGGGGTGCGGGTGAAGCGTCATCGTGTGCATGCAATGGGGTTTCGTCAAGGCCACAGCTCACCGCTTGGCACCGACTACCACGAATCGCAGGTCGCAATGTTAACGCAGGACGTCGATCGCGGCTCGGCGCTACTGCCCTTTAGGCTTTCGCCATCTCCCGGAGTTCATCCTGGGTCGGTCGCCAGAGGAGCGAGACGGACGCGGGCTCGACCGGAACATGGCCTGATTCGTGGTCTCCGCTATTTTGGACGATCGCCTGAAACTTCATGCCCCCGCCCCAAACAACGATGCCCACAAATGCGCCGACAAATGTAAGCAATGCAGGAACTTGAGACGGCATGACCTTCGCGCGCCACCGTCTCAACCGAGTTCCACCACGACCTCGTGTCTGGACCGAGACCGCGAAGGGATAGCGGCCCTTCGCTCTCCATTCTGCACGAACTGGAATCATTATCGCCCCTGCGGCCCCGCCCGGGAGAATCATTTCGGTGTCCTTCTCGAACACCAACCCTGCGAAATTCAGCGAAATCCGGCGCTCACGAGTCAAACGAACCTGCAGGATTCGTTCTACGTCCCAACCATTTTGGGCGATGATTTGGACTTCGAAAGACTCCCCAGCCCGAATATTAGAGTCGGTCGAAATCACAACGAACTGAATTCCATCCAATTCATGAATGGCATCATCACCCGCTTGCTCCCTCACGTAGTTCCGCAATGGCTCTGGCGAACGCTGCATGCGGTAGCGATAATAACCGCAACCCACGCTCACAAGTCCGGTCAACAATGCGACGGAGAAAGCCAGTGCACCGGCTTCTGCCAAAGCCGCGAAGACAAAAGTCACAACAGATGTGATAGCGGAAAACACCGCCAAACCGCCGCAAAACTCATAAAGGTCGCGACGGGCCTCGACAATCATGCCAAGGAAAAACACGCAAACAGAGACACCGACGATCCAGATCCCAATGTCTCTGGAGCCGTCGTCGTCTCCGAGGGCGAGCGCGCCCATCGGTAACGCGCAAAAGGCGATGATCATGAGCATCCAAACCAGTGCGTAGCCTTGTTCCGTGGACTTTTTCATGTTTCTCCCCCTATCTGGTCGAAAGCCGGTGTTCTGACGTACCTCGACTGACACCTGACAACCACCTAAATTTCAATTCGTGATGCCAGGCTGGAGCCCGGCGTATGGGTCACAAAACACAAATCGCAATGCTGGCCATATAGGGCCTGCGTACCGGTCACAAATCGCAAGGCCAGGCTGGAGCCTGGCGGACCAATCACAAGCCCGCGGACCCATCGCAACTGCTCACTGCTCACCGCTCACTGCTCAAGAGCCGCGGTAGGTCGAGTAGGCGAACGGGCTCAACAACAAGGGGACATGATAGTGTTCGTCGGCCGCGTTGACCTCGAACGTAATGCTCACGCTCGGGTAAAAACACGTGCCGCCCTGCGCGCGATAATACGCGCCAGTATCGAAGTTGATTCGATAGATTCCAGCAGGAACCTCGCCTGGCGACATCAGGTCCAAGATTCGACCGTCTTCGTTGGTGATGCCCTTTCCGACCTCAATGTATCCCCCGCCCTGAATGCGTTCGAGTACCACCAGAACGGCGCGGGCCGGACGGCCTGATGCGGTATCAAGGATATGAGTTGTGATTGGACTTTTCATGGGACCTCCAGCTTATCAATTCGAAGATGTGTAATTTTTGCTTGCTCGCCCTTTGCAATGGCGAATTCTTTCGCGGGATCGTTGCCGATGCGCCCTTCCAGAATCTCAAGCATTTCATCCGCGCGTTTGCCGGTGGCGCAGACGATAAAAATATAACCGAAACGCTTTTCGTAATCGATGTTGCCGTCGCGAAGTCCTTCAAGGACCTTTTCGGATGCGGCAGTGACGGCATTTTGCTCACCGGCAGACCAATTAGCAGTCGCCGCGAATTTCTGACGAAGTTGCTCAATATCCGAGCCGATTTTTGGGTGGTGCGAAAACGCTTCCATCACATCGTCGTGTGAGACTTTGGCCCAATTTGCGTCTGCGGCTTCGTGAATGGCTTCCACAGACGCGTATGGCCTGTCGTTTGCCATCGCCCCAGCCCACGCCGTTGAACCGCAACAGCGCTTGAATACGCTCGCCGCTTCCTCGGCGGAGAGTCCGTTCAGCCAGTCGGTCAGGCTCATGCCGGCTCCCGAGTTCCATACAGGCGCATTCTGGAAATACCGCCATCAGGGAAGGTCTTCACACGGATATGTGTGATGGGCCCCACCGAAGAGAGCTCATTGCGGAAATGAAACCGAGTGTCGGAAGCCATTTTAGTTTCGGGCAGAAGCGTCGACCAACCCTCGTCGCCGTGCATCAAATCTGTGATCTGCGTGGTCGGTGCGTCAATGCCCTGAAGCATCGCCCGGTCGGGAAAATTACCCTTGAAAAAATGAGTGTCCAAAACGGCCATATCAACCCGCCCACGAGCGGCAAGCTTGATCAAAATCCAGTCATGGCCCGGATGACGTTTGCGTCGAGTCTCCCATCCCTCACCCATGTTTTTTGCGGGTCCAACAGTGATCAGGTTTTCCATCGGCGAAAAA
>JBFFMO010000197.1:0-7088 GCA_041554035.1 Allomicrovenator sp.
GACCTTGGCATCGACACCGTCAAACAAGCTGAAATCATGGCTTCGGTTCGTGAAATCTACGGCTTCGAACGTGACGACCTCTTCAAACTGGCTGAGTACCCTTCTGTGAACCATTTGGCCGACTATGTGATCGACCGCATGGGCAAACAGGAAACACCAGTTGCTGCCATGAGCCCAGCCCCCGTCGTCGCAGCGCCGGCACCCGTGGTCGCAGCGCCAGCACCCGTAACGCCGGCACCCGTCGTCGGAGCTCCTGTGGCTCCAAATGTTGCAAGTGCCACACCCGTCGCTCCAACGACCGCGCCATCCGCATCCCGCGACGATATTTTGGCAAAGATGACTGAAATTCTCTGCGAAAAGACCGGCTACGATCCCGACGAGATTGAACCCGAATTCGAACTTGAGGCCGATCTGGGCATCGATACCGTGAAACAGGCCGAAATCATGGCCTCCGTCCGAGACGTCTTTGGTTTCGAACGCGACGACCAATTCAAATTGGCTGAATACCCCTCGCTGAACCATCTGACCGAATACGTCGTGGGCAAAATGGGCGCATCGTCTGCTCCTGCGCCGACTCTGGCTGCAACGGCAAATGTCGTGGTCGAAGCCCCCGTAAAAACGGTTGTCCCGGTTGTCGAGGTCGCTGCGCCGACTGCCGCTGTGGCGCCGCAGGTTGCACAAATGGCACAGGCACCGCAGGTGGCCGCTCAAAGCCGAGACGAAATCATCGTCACGATGATTGAGATCCTCTGCGACAAGACCGGTTACGACCCTGACGAAATCGAAGCCGAGTTTGAACTCGAAGCAGATCTGGGCATCGACACGGTTAAACAGGCCGAAATTATGGCTTCGGTGCGCGAAATCTACGCGTTCGAACGGGATGACCAATTCAAATTGGCCGAATACCCGACACTTGCAAGATTGGCTGATTACGTGATTGAACGGCTTGCCGTCGGACAAGGGGCTGCACCCGCCGCGCCTACGAGCCCGGTTCAACCACAAGCCATCGTCGAGGCTGCTGTTGCTCCGAAAGCCGCACCTGCGCCTCCTGTCGCCCCCACGCCGCCATCAGCCCCGAAACATGCGCCGATGACCGCAGACTTCGCCCCAACTGCTAACCGCCCGGTCGCGATCACAGGTTGCGCACTCGGATTGCCCGGCAACTCACCGATTTTCTCGGAAGACACCGTCGAGCGACTGCTTGCGGGCGAAAACTTCATCGAGGCGGTACCGCAGGATCAGCGAGACGCGATCGTGAAAAAGCGCATCGTACGTCTGGTCAAACTCAAGAACGGCGGCGGCGGAGACATGGAAGAAGTCACCTCGTCGGATGACGTGATCAAACTCGCCGGTCGACCCGGTGCTTTTGACCTGACCGAATGGGGACTCTCGGACCGAATGATCGACTCGCTGGACGGGACCTCTCAACTGGCCATCGCCGCTGGCCTCTCGGCCCTTCGCGACGCCGGACTGCCCTTGATCCCACGCTATCGCCTGACCACAACCGGAAAACGAGTCACGGTGGGTTGGTCGTTGCCCGAATCCCTCGCTGCAGAAACCGGTGTGATTTTCGCGTCCGCCTTTGCCGGCCAGGACGCGCTGGTCGAGGAAGTCACGGCCTCGGCCAAACCTGATTATCAGTTCAACCACCGCTTGCTGCTGCGCATGCTCGGCATCGCCAACTCGCGATTCGCCGAAATCGTTGGCGCACGTGGACCCAACACCAAGATCAACAGCGCCTGCGCATCGACCACCACTGCCATCGGCATGGCTCAAGATTGGATCACGTTGGGACGCTGCAAACGCGTCGTGATTTTGGGCGCCGATAATGCCAGCGGCTCCAGTCTCTTTGAATGGATCGGCTCAGGCTTTCTGGCAACGGGCGCGGCGAGCACCGAAGCACGCGTCGAAGACGCGGCACTGCCCTTTGACAAACGCCGCGACGGGATGGTCATCGGAATGGGTGCCGTCGCGCTTGTCGTTGAAGCACCAGGCCTGGCAGAAGCCCGTGGAATCGAACCCATCGCGGAAGTCTTGGGAACACGATTTGTGAACAGCGCGCTTCACCCGACCCGTCTGGACGTCGATCATATCGCGTCCGAGGTCGATGCCCTTTTGAGCGACGTAGAAACAAAATACGGCGTCAAACGGGCCGAAGCAGCGGCAAAGACGGTCTTCGTGTCACACGAAACCTACACACCAGCGCGCGGCGGCAGCGCCGACGCCGAAATCGCGTCCCTGCGACGCGCGTTTGGGGAAAACGCCGACGATGTCGTCATCGCCAACACCAAGGGATTCACCGGCCACGCGATGGCTGCAGGAATCGAGGATGTGCTGGCCATCAAGGCCCTTCAACATCGCCGATTGCCCCCGATTGCGAACTTCAAAGAGCCCGACCCCAATCTGGGCAACTTGCGCCTCAGTCAGGGTGGCAAATACGAACTCGACTACGCGCTGCGCCTTGCAGCGGGATTTGGCAGCCAACTTGCGATCGCCTTCTTGCGATTCCGAGCCCGAACCGAAAACCGCGTTCTGGACCCCGAGCTCTACGCCAGCTGGATCCAAGAAGTCAGTGGCTTTGAACACCCCGAAACCTTCATCGAACACCGGATGTTGAAGTTGCGGGATCATCAACCCAAAGACTGCGCACCCAAAACGATCGAAAAAGTGGAAGTGGTTGAAACAAGCCTCCCAAAAACCCAAGGCGCTACCTTGATCCGACCGCAATCGGTGGTAGCGCAGGCCAAGACAGCAGCGCGAGTCGATAATGACCGATTGCGTGAAGAGCTAGACGGCAAGCGCGTCGTCGTGCTCGCCGGTCCGATGCTGGTCAACGATCTCGTCGTGCGTTCGCTCGAAGGCTTCGGCGCTCAAGTCGAAGTGTTCAATAATGGCCGTACCCCACTTGGAGACGGTGTCGCCGTCGATTTTGGCGACGAAACCCGTTTGCGGGCCTCGATGCAAGGCGTCGGCCGAATCGACGGAATCGTGAACCTGACTGGCTTTGGAGCGGATTCCTTCAGCGGGGCCGACGTCGAACGGGCAACACTCCACACCTTCAACGCCGCTCGCGCTTGGTACGCCACTCAGGGCGAGCCCACCGCCGACATGTTCTTCTTGAGCGTGACGGGCATGGGCGGACGACTTGGATTCGACCGCGCCACCGGCCCCCTGCCCTTGTCGGGAGCCGTCGCGGGCATCACGAAGTCCCTTGCCCGAGAATGGACTCAGGCCCGGATCAAGGTCGTCGACGTGGCACGCGAAGGATTTTATCCCGAGCTTGGCCGCCAGGTGCTCGATGCACTGTTTGACGACACCAACGGCGTGGAAGTCGGCGTCATCGGCGGCGTTCAATGGGGTCCAACCTACATCGAGCCCTCCGAAATCTTCCCCCATGGACTCAGCCTTTTGCCCAACAGCGGCGAGGTCGTGCTCGTGACCGGAGGAGCCCGTGGAATCACTTCCGCGATCCTTCAGAACTTGGCGCGACGAGCTCCAGCGACCTATATCCTGATCGGACGAACGGCCTTCAACGGCCCTGCCGTGTTGGATTTGGACCTTGATGCGGAAAAAGTCCGCATCCGTGAGGAACTCAAGGCTTCCGGCGAACGAGTCACCCCTGTTGCGATCCAGAAACGTCTCAACCGTATCCTCGCACAACAAGAGATTGCCCAGACCTTGGCCAATATCGGAAAGACCGGTTCGAAGGTTGAATACGTGTCGTGCGACCTGGCCGATGCGACTTCCGTGCGGCAAATGGTGACGCGCGTCGTCGCCGCACACGGACCGGTCGCTGGCTTCATTCACGGCGCGGGCGTAGAAGAGTCAAAGCTGATCCACGAAAAAGACCGAGCTGGTTTTGACCGTGTTTTTGCAGGAAAGGCTCTTGGAGCCCTCGCACTGTGGGAATCGACCCGATCGGAATCGCTCAAATTTGCGGTTTTGTTTTCGAGCGTGGCAGGAAGATTCGGAAATATCGGACAGGCGGACTACTCAGCCGCCAATGAGTGCTTAAATAAGCTCGCTCAGTTGATCAACGCTTCGTCACGCACCCGCGCCTTGTCGATTGACTGGACCGCGTGGGACGACGTGGGTATGGCTACTGAGGGGTCCATGAAACAGATTCTCGAATCTCGTGGAATCGATCTTTTGCCCGCATCACAAGGCGCACCCATGGTTGCCGACCTTTTGGACGCGGGAATTTACGGAGAAGTGCTGGTTGCCGGTCGACTTGGTGATATGTTCGATGGCCCAGTACCACATAAAGCGGAGTTGTCGGCAGTGAGCCAGACCACCGAAAAAGCAACCTTCGAACGAACACTTTCGCTCGATGATCCATTCATGCGGGACCACGTCTACGAGGGGCACGCGCTGCTTCCCGGCGTCATGGGACTCGAATTCATGCACGAAGCCGCCCGAGTGTTGGGACACGACTCCTGGGTTGCAAGCGATGTGCGCTTCGACAAAGCCGTCAAATTGCTTCGTGACGAACCGATCACGATCAAGGTGACCGCTGAACGCCGAGAAGACGGCATTCGCGCCTGGGTTGAAACGAACCGGAAGTCCGTGACGGGCCGACAGCTCGATGACATCCATTTCGAAGCCACGTTCTCGCGAACGCCTGATCGTGTACCTCCACACTGGGTGCTCGACGTCAGTCAGGCCGTGGTCGGGCCCGATCACGACGAAATCTACACGCGGTTCTTCCATACCGGCGCCTTCAGAGTGCTCGACAAAGTCGCGTTGCTCACAAAGGACTACGTGGTCGCACACGGCCATGTTCCGGCAACACCATTGATGGACGGAAAGGACGCAGGACAAGTCTCCACGCAGCCATTGCTCACCGAGATGATGTTTCAAGCGATCGGCATCTGGGGAATGGTTCACAAAAATGTAACCTCCCTTCCGAACCGAATCTCTTCGTGGGAGCTCTTTCGAACCGTTCAGGCGGGGTCGCCAGTCTGTATTCGTGCCCTGAAGATCGACGTCACCGACACGCATTTGGTCTTCGACGCCGAAGTCCGAGACGAGTTCGGACATCTGGTTGCTTTTGCCGAAGGTATCGAACTCATCATCCACCAGACGCTTCCCACCGGGTTGGCCTTTGGGGAATTTGAGCTTTCGCGCGGCGACACGATCCAGATGAATGACCCCGAAGCTCGCGCTTGGGTGGCCGATCATGGGTTGAAGGTCGAAGAAATGCTCGGAAGCCAGGAACTCGAGTCGTGGACACGCTTTTTGAGCGAACGTCGCAAATCCGAGTGGTTTGCGGCCCGTATCGCGGCAAAACGCGGCATTGCTGCGTGGATTCGCGACGTGCGAGGCCTTGCAGCTCATCCGCGAGACATCCTCATCGACAAAGATGAAAGCAAAGCCCCCTACCCGACCCTGAGGGGCGCTCTGGCGCACTACAAAGGTCCACTGCCCCATCTGTCGATCACCCACTCAGGTGGCGTCGCCGTGGTTCATGTGGGCACGCGAACGGACATGCGCATCGGCGTCGACCTTGAGGCCGTGGAAGCGCGAGACTCGTCATTCGCCAATGAATATTTCACCGAAGCCGAACTCAAGCTTGGCGCGTCTTTAGGACGTGACCAGCAGCTCACGGTTCTGTGGACGATCAAAGAGTCTGTCTCTAAGGCTTTGGGCCTTGGGCTGCATGTTCGTCTGGCTGAAATCGTGATCGAGAGCTTGGATCTTTCACAAGAGCCATGGATCGCTGGCGTCCGACTCGATAACGAGGCGAGCGAGGCTCTGACCGGCTTGCGTGGAAACTCGATGGACGTTCGGCTCTTCAACCTCGATACGTTCATTCTGGCCGAGGCCACATTTGTGGCGTCTGCAGAAGTCGTGATCAAGGAAGACACCGTTCTGCCCGCGCCCGAAGGCGCACACATGTTCGCAGCAGTCGCAGCGTTGCTGCACCATAAAGGCCTACTCAAGACTACGCCTCGTGGCGAAGCGCTCGGAGCCAATCATGTACCTCGTTGAACTCGACGGCAAAGAGCAAGCGGTCTCGCTGCAAGAGACCAAACGCGGTGTGTGGACCGCCAAAGTGGGCGGTGAATCGTGGGAGATGCGCCTGCTCGGTAGAAACGCCGACGGTAGCGTCATTGTCATCGTTGATGGCGTTGAACGCGTTTTCGGAATCCATCGAAACGGCTGTGTTGTGCTCTCGCAGGGTGAATTGAGCGCCACCGTCAATGTGATTCCATCAGCGGATATCGTGCTCGAAGAACTCGGCGCGCGCATCCCTGAGACCACCGCGCAACGGGCGCTACAGAGCCCTATCACTGGCATTATTCTCGACGTACTCGTCAAACCGGGACAGCCGGTTGTCGCTGGACAGCCACTGGTTGTCGTCGAGGCGATGAAAATGGAAAACACCCTGTCCGCCCCACGCGACGCGACGATCGGCGCGGTTTCGACCACACCCGGTTCGACGGTCTTCGCTGGCGATGACTTGATTCTATTCGATTGAAGGATCCCTCATGACGACTGACCTCAGCAAAATGCCCGCGGGTGAATCATCCCTCCTTGAAATCTCGGACGCACGCGAAGAAGTGCGAGAACGAGCCAAGGGGATTTCCGTGGCGCGGCGACGCCTCGAGCTGCTTTTCGACGAAGGCTCGATGGAAGAAATCGGATCCGAAGTCCTGCATCGCTCCTATGACTTTGGCCTCGACAAGAAACGCATCCCTGGCGACGGCGTTATCACCGCCTGTGGCCTCGTGGACGGACGTCCAGTCTACGCCTCGTCGCAAGATAAGACGGTCCTTGGCGGTAGCTTGGGTGAAGCTCACGCGATGAAGATCGCGCGCCTTCAAGACCTTGCGATGAAGTCTGGAGCGCCATTTATCGCCATCAACGATTCAGGCGGCGCCCGAATTCAAGAAGGCGTGGATTCACTGGCCGGGTACGGCGAGATTTTCCGACGAAACGTCAAAGCCAGCGGCGTGATTCCGCAAATCTCGTTGATCATGGGACCATGCGCCGGCGGCGCAGTGTACTCCCCTGCCCTCACCGATTTCGTGGGCATGGTCGACGGCTCCAGCTACATGTTCCTGACCGGCCCTAAAGTGGTCAAA
>JBFFMO010000198.1:0-7057 GCA_041554035.1 Allomicrovenator sp.
GATGCCAGCGCCGGCGCCGCTAGCCGTTAGCCAGGCGACACCTGAGGCCCCGGCTGCTGCGGCAGTTCAAGAGCCTGTGGTCCAAGAGGCCGTGAACCCGACAACAAACGAAAAAACGAACTATTCGGATATCGTTTTGGGAGCCATTGCGGCCGTTTCGGCGTTCCCACGCGAAGCACTTAAACCAGCCCAACTTCTGGCAGCAGACCTTGGCTTTGATTCGCTTCTTTTTGTGGATCTCGGCTCTCAACTCACAGCGGCGTTGCCCGGCCTGGTCATCCCCGCCGACGCCTTCAACCAGAACACCTCCATCGCCGACGTCGTTGCATTTTTGGAGTCCGCGCAGCAGGCGGCCCCTGTGTCTTCACCGGTGGACGCCGCGCCCACACCATTCGTGCCGCTGTCTCGTTACGAAGTGGCAATGAGTGACGCGCCCCTGCCCTCACAAAACCTGATGCACGAGTGGAACCAGGGCGTCGTGGCCATCAGCACCGACAACGCCGGTGTCGCACTGCGGCTGGCACAACGACTGGCCGCGAACGGCGTGCCTGTGGCCCTCTTTGGTACAATGCGCGCCGCAACCAAACTGCTTTCCTTTGCCGGCGAAACCCGCGCAGAAGCGCTAAAAGAGTTGCTCAAGCACCATCGGGACCCCAAAGCCATCGTCTATTTGGTCGAGGGTTCCGATGAAATCGAAATCACGACCGAGCTGCACCAGATCGCACAGACCTTGGCCGTCCACCCGCCCCAGATCTTCATCACAAGCGTCGACACCACACCGGCTCAAGCAGCAGCGATTGGATTCACCAAAGCGCTCTCGCACGAGTGGACAGACACACGCTTCACCGCCCTGACGCTGGACACCGAAAACGACGCAGAAGCGATCGAAGCCGAACTCTTCACGCCCGTTCATGACCTTGAGGTTCGAGTCGGCGAGTCGCGACAAATCCCGGTTTTGGTCCATACGGGCATCGAACAGCCGGTGGCCGATTGGCGAAATCAAATTGTGCTTGTCACCGGTGGCTCACGCGGCATCGGCAAGATGGTGGCAGAAAAACTGGTGGAACTGGGCGCGCGCGTCGTGACCACCGGGCGAACGGGCAAAGCCAGCGCGAGCGATTCAATGGCCTTTGTGCCTTGGGATTGCACCACGAGTGCTGACGAAAAAACTCGAAAGAAATTGTCGATTTTTGGCCAATTCACCGCCGTGATTCATTCCGCCGGGATCATTCGTGATGGCCTTGCAGCGACCAAATCTGCTGCAGACATCCAAAACGTCGTCGCGGTGAAAACACACGGACTTCAACATGCGCTGGACGTCGCTTCCGAAGCCAAACGAGTTGCATCGTTTTCGTCGTGGGCTGGCAGGTTTGGCAATCGCGGTCAGGCTGATTATGCCGCCGCGAACGAGGCCATGCGTGCGATGACAAGTCGCCTTCGGGCTCAAGGAATTGAGGCGATCACTTTTGATTGGCCTGCTTGGGATGGCACCGACATGGTGGCCAGTATTCCCGCGGCAGTCCGCATGGCGATGGAGGCTGGCGGTGTCACCTTCATGACTCCAGAAGAAGGTCTGGACGCGTTTTTTGCTGAATGGGGCATGGGCGCCAACGAGGTCCTTTTTGGACGAAATCTTCCCGAAATCCGTCGCAGCTATTCGGCGGAATTTGAAGCTTCGTTGTCGACGCTGCCCTGGGCTGCGGACCACAAATTAAAAGGCCGCGCAGTATTACCTTTTGCGTTTGCACTCGACCTGGCCCTTCAGGCCGGCGCTACGCTTGGTGATGCGGCGGCCCTATCGATCGACGAATTCGAGTTATGCCGAGGGGTCGAGATCGACGAAAATACGCGACTTCAGGTTCAGGCCCAAAGAACAAATAACGAGATTAAAATCGAGATTTTCTCGAAGGTGAACGGTCAGACATTTCTGGCGTACAAAGGCCGCACGAATCTCTTGGACGATGACGTCTCGACCTTTGAATCTGAGGATTCGGACACCCTTGAAACAAGCCTTGGACTCCAAGATTTTTATCGTACCGAGAGCTTCCACGGCCCGCGCATGCAGGCGATCAAGACGATCGAACATATCGGGGGAAAATACTCGTCTGGCGTACTTAAAAACCACAGACTTGAGAACCCGCTCGGCGAGTCACTGGCAAATCCCTACGTGGTTGATGGAGCGATGCAGTTGGTCCTCTACTGGCTAAAAAGCCAGCATGGCGCCGCGGCTTATCCTTCGTCGATGAAGCGCTACGTTCAAGTCGCGCCCTTCACCGATGAAGTGCGTTGCACGTTGATGCTGCAAGAGATGGAAGGCGACGACGTCTTGGGATCGATTCGATTTACTTCGATGGACGGCCAGCTTCTGGCGGTCATGCACGACGTGACTGCGAGAATTTTTGAGCGAAGCAGCGATGCATCGGCCACGGAGGCTGTGCAAAACACCACAGTCGACGAGAGCCTGTGGAAGATCGATAAATTCCCCGAGGTCGAGGCCCTCAAACAACGCCTTGAAATGGCGTTTTTGGTCGGCGTTCGAAACCCCTATTTCCACTGGCACGACGGTATCGCCAAAAATAAGGCGAATATCGAAGGCCAAGAAATGATGAATTTCTCAAGCTATAATTATCTGGGGTATTCTGGACATCCAGAGGTCACCAAGGCCGCTCAGGATGCCATCACGCATTACGGCACCAGTGTTTCGGCGAGTCGTGTTGCCAGCGGCGAAATCCCGCTTCACCGGGAATTAGAAAAAGAGATTTCCGAATTTATTCGGGTGGATGCGGCACTGGTTTTTTCGGCAGGCCATCATGCCAATGAATCGGTGATTGGGCATCTATTTGGCGAAGGAGACCTCATCCTTCACGACGCGTTGGCGCATAACTCGATCATGACCGGGGCCGAGATGTCGGGCGCAAAACGAATGCCTTTCCCGCATAACGACTGGCAGGCGCTCGACCGAATTTTGACGCAGCTTCGCGGCTCGTACAAAAAGGTCGGCATCATGATCGAGGGCGTGTACTCGATGGATGGTGACATCCCGGATCTGGCCAAATTCCTAGACGTGAAGGATAAACATCGCGCGCTGCTCTACGTCGACGAGGCGCATTCAATCGGGTGCATCGGGCCACGTGGTGCGGGGATTTCGGATTATTTTGGAATTGATGCGCGGCGAGTGGATATCTGGATGGGCACGCTGAGCAAGTCATTTGCGTCATGCGGCGGCTACATCGCAGGCAGCGCGTCGTTGATTGAATACCTGAAATACACGGTTCCAGGTTTTGTATTTTCGGCTGGCATCAGCCCCGCAAATTCGGCTGCGGCCCTGAAATCATGCCAGTTGATGAAATCCGAACCGGAAGTCATCCATCGCCTTCAGGCGCGCTCGAAATATTTTCTGGAAAAATGCCAATCTCTTGGCATCGATACCGGCCCCAGCAAGGACTCGGCAGTCGTCCCGTGCATTGTGGGGAACAGCTTCCATTGCCTTCAGCTCTCGGAACGACTGGCTGAACGCGGAATCAACGTACAGCCCATCGTCTATCCCGCGGTCGAGGATGACGCGTCACGGCTGAGATTCTTCCTGAGCTCAACCCATTCCGAAGAAGAGCTCGATCTGACCGCGACGATCGTGGCCGAAGAACTCGCCCTCGTCCGAGCCGGCGCCGCAGCCGAGTGACGGGTGCACTGACCCTATGGTTTATGGTGTGATTCTGCGACCGGTCCGCCAGGGCTCCAGCCTGACATTGCGATAAATAAGCAGGCCCTATGGCCTGCTTTGAGATTCTGCGACCGCCTAATAGGGCACGGCCAATAGCGGTCGTTTGATCTGGTGCAGTACACGTTCCGTGGTGCTGCCCCAGATCGCATCCCCAAGGCTGTCGTGATTATGAGTCGGCATCACCAAGATCGTTTCTGGCGAAGCCACAAAATCAGCGATGGCGTCCTCAATCTTGACCGTCGGCTCAATTTTTTCGAATCGCCACGTCCAGCCCGGAATCTCTGGAACGATCGCGTCATCGAGCCCTTCAAGACCGCCGGCATGCAGCATCACAACTTCGCCGGTCTCACTTGCGTGAGAGGCGAGCCATGAGGCCCAAGGTGCGGCCGCGTTGACGGCTGGCGTGTCCTGAGCCGCAATCACGATACGCGTGGTGTTGAGTCGCCCACGCAGCTCGTCGAGCGCACCGCAAGAGCCGATCGGAATGAAGAGCGTCGGCAACAAGGTCTCATCGGCGACTGCCTCCGCGACGCTTGAGCGCAACACGCGCTGCCAAAGTGAGCGAGTATGAGTCGCCGCGATCACCAGATTGGGCTGCTTTTCTTTGACGGCCACAAGAATGCCCTCGATCACGTCATCGCAACACGAGCGCACAATGCGTTCATGGTCGACCGTGGCGTCGGCGTTCCAGCGCTTCACAATCTGGTTGGCATCGGGGATTTTCGACGATAACGATGCGTCGTCTCCAGCGTGAACCGACACAAGCTTTGCACCCGCGCGCCAGGCCAACAAAGTCGCGTGCATGAGCGCTTGAGTATCGTCGGACGAGAGGTCACAGGTATGTAAAATCGTGTTTGGTGAAACAGTCATGGGAGCACCTTTCAAGCTAGTCTCTTCTCGAGAACGTGTTTGTAGAGCGCCATGCCACCAAGCATCGCCACTACGAAAGACAAGACCGAGGCGGACCCTGTCGCGAGTGAAGCTAATCCCGGACCCGGACAAAGCCCACCGATTCCCCAGCCAATTCCAAAAAGTGCCGAACCCACCACAAGTTGGGGAGTCAGGTCCTTTCGAGTGGGCAAGGAAAACTTGGCTCCAAAGAGTGGCGCTTTTCGTTTGGTAATCACCCGATACGCCACTGCGTACGAGAGGATTCCTCCCACCATCACGAACGCCAGCGTCGGGTTCCACGTGCCAAAGAAATCTAGAAAGCCGATTACTTTCGTCGGATCAGTCATGCCTGCGAGCCCAAGACCGATTGCGAACAGAAGCCCGGACAAAAATGAACTTGCCATGATTTTCATGCCAACCCCGTAAGTCTCATCACCACAACCGCGATTGCTCCGGCAGAGATGAAGGTGATTGTTGCAACGATGGAACGGCCCGAAAGTCTCGAGATTCCGCACACGCCGTGCCCGCTGGTGCAGCCACTACCCAGTTGCGTTCCCACGCCAACCAGCAAGCCTGCGATCGCAGTCAAGATGGGCCCACGAGGAACCACCACGGGGAAGGCCTGAGGGTAAAAGGCCAAAAGACCGACGCCACCCAATACGAGGCCCCCTACAAATGCGGCCCTCCAGGGCACCTCACCTTTCACAGGTTTCACAAGGCCCGACGTGATGCCGCTGATGCCGGCAATACGGCCGACCAATAAAAGGAGCATGGCTGATGCCGCTCCGATGACGACGCCCCCAAGGAGTGCCATTAAGAATGCGTTGATATCGATGACCATAGTCGCTCCACGTTCAGTAACTTCTGCGGCGTTCCGCATGGACCTATAGAGCACGGGCCGTGCCAAGCTCTAAAATCACGGGCACACTTGAATTCATGGAGGATTTTTCACTACACCACCTCCCCCGTTGCAACGTATGTCTCAACGATGTGATGGTTTTTTGAGCATCTGAATCTGTTTTCGAGTATCTAAGTCCGTATGCGAAACATGATCCCCCCAGCCTTATTCTTCTTGTCGCTCTTGACCGCTTGCGGGGCGAGTCATCACGGCCCACCCCAAAACAGCTTCGACGGGACTCGGTTCCGTCACCATATGGAGGTCCCGGAGCGCGGAGCCGCGAGCCTCTTCAAGTGGGTCACGGAACGCGATCAGGAGCTCTGGCCTGATTGGGAGGAAATCCCAACAGCCGCCGTCCCTCCAAAACGATCGACGAAATTGCGGGTGCAATTCATCAACCACGCCACGGTCCTCGTGCAATTGGACGGGGTGAATATCCTGACCGATCCGATCTGGGCCGAACGCGCGAGCCCGATTTCATGGGCGGGCCCCGCCCGACACAAGGCGCCCGGCCTGCCTTTGAACCAGGTGCCGCCCATCGATCTGGTGGTGATTTCTCATAATCACTACGACCATCTGAGCGTCGAGACCCTCGGCCTATTTCAAGCACGTGACAAACCTGTGGTGCTTGTCGGATTAGGGAATCAAGCCTATCTGGCCGACCATGATATCAGGAGCCGCGAAGTCGAGTGGTGGAAGACCCGAACGATCTCAAAGCTTGAGGTCACGTTCGTCCCCGTGCAGCACTGGTCTTCGCGATCGATTTTTGATCGCGGCGAGTCGCTCTGGGGTGGCTATATGATCAAAGGCCCTAGCGGCAGCGTCTATTTTGCAGGCGATACCGGTTATGGCCCCCACTTTGCCGAGACTCGTAAACGCCTCGGCTCACCCGATGTCGCTCTTTTGCCCGTGGGTGCCTACGAGCCGCGGTGGTTTATGGCTGCCCACCACATGAATCCAGACGACGCAGCTGCAGCCCATCTTGATTTGGGCGCAAAACAGTCTTTGGGAATTCATTGGGGAACCTTTCAATTGACCGACGAGGGGATGAATCGCCCCGTCGAGGACCTGTCTTTGGCCCTTCGAAAATACAATATTGCGCCCGAAGACTTTCAGACCGTCGAAAACGGTGGCGTCCTGAAGTAGTTTTTTGATGAAGACACGGGCCTCCCGGCCTGCTGCGATTCGAAGAGTTAAGTGTTAGAGTTTCGCATCGATAGAAAACCGGGAGTCCCAACCATGATTCGTTTCTCTCATACGCTCGTTCTACTCACGTTCATTCTTGGCGCATGCGCGACCGACGACACGCCCGAGAAGCCCAATAACGGCGTCGATTCGGGCGTCGATGCCGGCACGGACGCCTCCGAGGAAGTGCTCGACCTGCGCAGCCTTTTGCCTGCGCAAGGAAACGTGGCCGGTGGCACCACCGTGACACTCTCGGGACGCGGTTTTCAAAGCGGAATGACGGTCAAATTTGCAGACACGCCGGGCACATCGGTTGTGGTCTTGACCTCGCGTCAGGCCACGGTGGTGACGCCCGCGGCAAC
>JBFFMO010000199.1:0-7009 GCA_041554035.1 Allomicrovenator sp.
CCTCGACGTCAACACCTTCCCAGAAAGAAGACGTCGCAAATAGAACTGAATGGGTGTCCGAACGGAATTCATCCAGTAATTCGCGTTTGGGTTTTTCGCCCTGTTTCAAGACTTTGTAGGGGATTTTCGGGACGAGTCGTTCAAAAACCTTATTCATGTTTGCGTAGCTCGTGAAGAGCACAAACGCGCGACCCTGAGTCAGCTCCAAGAGGTACTCGACGATCGTACAAACGCCGTCCATCCAGGCCGGGTCGTTGGGGGGTGGAAGCCGCCGTGGAACGTAGACCATCGCCTGTTGGGTGTAATCAAAAACGGGCTCCAAAATCAGTCGGTCAAATGATTTGGAGAGGTCATCCTTAAATCGTTTGTCGTTGATTCCAAGCCGGTCTTCAAAAAACTTGAAATTCCCGCCCGTCGCCAGAGTAGCGGACGTAAAGACCAGTCGGTCATGGGCTTTCAGCAATTTATCGCGAAGTAATTTTGCCAGATCGATGGGGGAGGCCTGAAGGAAAAACCCTTTGTCCCGAACCTCGACAAAATAGACATACTTTTCGTCCGAAGCGTCCAGAATAAACGCCAAATCCGAGCGCTGTTCGGCGCATCGGCCGACCAGACGGACCGCGATTTCACCCAGCCCGGTGGTTTTTTGGATCGCGCGCTTCAACTCGTCCAACGAATCCAAGAGGTCGGCCGCCGCTGGTTTGATCATGGGGCCTGCGGTGCCTTCCATGATTTCATTCATGTTGTAGCGGCCTTCGTAGAGGCCAAAGGTGGCGACCGAAAAGAATGCCGCGCTGGTTTTTTCCATGCCCGAGAGGGCATCGTTGATGGCGTCGGCCACGATGTCTTCGTTTTCGATGGCGCGGGTGATGTCTGTGACCAATTCGCGGATCTTGAAATTCGACATTTGCATGCCGAAATACGAGGTCGCAACGCTTTCTACGTGATGGGCTTCGTCGAAAATTAATGCGTCAAATTCTGGCAAAATCTCGCCAAACCCGGTGTCTTTGAGCGCCAGGTCGGCAAAAAATAAATGGTGATTCACCACGATGACCTGGGCTTCGGAGGCCTTTTTTCGGACGTTCGTAATGTGGCATTCGTCAAAATGAGGGCATTTCTGACCGAGGCACGCTTCTGCACCGACGGACAGGTCATTCCAAGTCGCGAAGTCGTCGGGAAGTCCGTTGATTTCGGCGCGGTCTCCGGTCTGTGTGTACTTGGCCCAGGACAGGATTTTGGGCCACATGCGAGCGTCATCGCGTGATCTGAAATTGGGCGAATCGCGCATCTGATCGAAACGCAATTTACACAAATAATTTCGCCGTCCTTTTAGAAGTACGGCCTCAAATTTTGAGGGCCAATGCTTCTGCAAAAACGGAATGTCCTTGTGAAATAGCTGTTCCTGAAGGGCTTTGGTTCCCGTGCTGATGACGACACGTTTGCCCGAAAGCAGCGCCGGCACAAGATACGCCAATGTCTTACCAGTTCCGGTTGCAGCTTCCACGATCAAGGGGCGCCGTCGGCGTAGTGCTTCGGTGACAGCGTTTCCCATCTTGACCTGTTGAGGCCTAAACTCGTAGCGCTCCAGGGCTTTGCTAAGCAGTCCGCCCTCGCCCAATATCTCATCGACCGTCATGATAGCTCTCGGAGGGCTGATTGGAGTCGTTGCACGTCATCGGGATGGGCTGCAAAAACGTCGATTCCCGGCTCGTCGGCAAAAATAACTGTTTCCACCTTTTTGGTCGTGTTCCAGATCTTGAATCCGTCGACCGTGGAGGAATGAAATCGTCCCGGTTTGGTCAAAACAGAGCGTATTTTTTCCGGCCCCAAGACGTCGAGTCGACGGCCATCCCAAACGACGTCTACTTCTTTTTCGATCTCTTCACTGATCTCCATGCGAAGACGCAATTTGGTGATCATGGTTCTTTTTTGCATTTCCGTGAGCGGCAGGAAGAGCGCCAACGTGGCCAGCGGAATGCCCCATAAACGCCGGTCATCGTCCAAGAGCGCAAAAACAATCAGGCCCGCGATCATGAACCCGATACGCCAGGCTTTCATGCTCTGTCGTCCCGAGCGCGTGTCTCGAAATGATGGCAAAAAGCCGAGGACATCGACCAACCCCGCGTAAAGCTTTCGCAGTTTCGACGGGCGTTTAGTGATGACGACGTGTTTGGCTTTAAAGGAAACGCTTTGCATGGGCGGGGTGCTACTCGAATTCGTTGATCACGAAGTCGCCGTTGACGGTCGCTTCGCAGGTCTTTGGGTCGCCAATAAGGTCAACTTGCAGAGTGTGTTGTTCTCCGCCTTCGCTGAAATCGGCGACGGCGAAAATACGAAAGACGTTCGCGTCATTTTCCGTGTAGTAGGCAAAGTACTTGGGTTCAGAGTCCACCAATCGAAGCTCATCCCATCCCTTACCACTGAAATTCGACATCGTTTTTGTCCCACCCGTTGGAATGGCTCCGGATGGAGCCGCCGAGGGTGGAAATACACAATGTTCGGAGTAGTGGTTGATGGCGGCATTCGAAATCATGCGGGTGATGCCCGTGGATTCCACAACCTTGGATTGTTTGATGTAGCGCAAGAATGCGGGAATCGCGATCGCGGCCATGATGCCAAGAATTGGCACTCCAAGAACCAATAGGCCGCCGCAGCCAATCATCACCCAAAACATTCCGCTTCGCTTTTTTGCTGCCGTTTTTTCAGTCACTTGTTCTCCAGCGTGGTCGAAAGCGCCGCACGTCCGTCGTTCTTGTTTAGCGGCCGCACCCTAGCTTGATGCGATCGCTGAAAACAAGAGCCGGAGATTAGAACGTGAATGCAGCGCCAGCACCGACATTCCACTGGTCGATATTTTCGTAAGTGCCGTCGTCGGCCAATCGCCAGAGCCGCGAGTACTCTGCGCCCACGTACACGGGGCCGAAGACAAAAACTCGCGCCTCGCCGACACCCAAAGCCCCATCGAGGTCGAAGGCTTCGTCTGGACCGTCGAAATTCTGTTTAAAATAGAGCGCGGCCAAAGAAACGGGGCCGACTTGGGCGAGCTGCGCGCGCAGGCGAATCATCGCGTTTCCAGGCCCTTCGGCGTCGGCGTAGGCACCCGACACCACCACGAGGCCAAAGAAGCTCGCCTGCAGGTCGCCATAGGCTCCCCAGACGGTTCCACGCGTCTGGCTGGCGGCCACACGAAGTTTCGGTGCTGGAATCGTGGTGCCCCAACCGTTGTATTGGTATCGGTCGATCTCGTAGAGCGGGCCGACATAATCGGGCAGGTAGTGCTGGCCCAGAAGCCGCAATTCAAGCCGGCTAGAAAACCCAAGGCCTTCGATCGGTTGGAAGGCCACCAGGGTCCCAAGATGCCAGCCGGGGCTTTGGCCCCAATGAATATTGAGGTCGGTATACGGCGTGACTTGGAGCTTTTCCATGTCCACGACGTTCAACTCGACGTCGATGCCGTTGAACACCGTGGCTTGTTCGTCCGCGATTTCTGGGGCGATGCTGGGGTCGACCACGATGTTGCCGTCGATATCGCGGCGAAGTTCCAGTGGAGCATCACCGTCAACGACGGTATTGAACGCTACGGCGAGCCGGTTTAGCCAGGCTTCTTTGTCGATGAATGCCCAGGGGCGAGCATATACGCGCACACCGACGATCGATGGTGAAACCAAGTTGTCGATCAACACCTGTCCGCCGCCGTAAATCGTATTGATATTGGTGTGCAGGCCCAACTGATACGCGTCGGGTGTCACCATATTATAATACGAATTTACGATCGTTCCGTGACCAAGGGTCACGCCGCCAAGCTCACCTATGCGGGCGTGCAAAGGCTCATTGGGATTGCCGTATTCAACAAATCGAAGGATGCGCAAAAAATCGCTGGGCTCGTCCCAGTCTTCTTCGCGAATCGTGCCCTCTTGCTGAGGATCGTTGTCGATCAGACGGAGCCGTAAGGGAGCTTGCACCCCAAAACCAAGCGTGGTGCTGCAAGATAATGGCGGGCAATCGACGCGTGGAACGGGCAGCTTCATCGCAAAGCCCAGGCGCACGGTCAAAAAATAATCTTCACCAATTTGCCCAAAGCCCAATTCACCGCTGACCTCGCCAGTGGTGGCCGGGGTGTTGGCGGGCGGAGCTTGTGCGTTCGCGTTGAACGACGTCAACGACGCGACAAGGCCTGCATTTAAGGCCAAAGCCCCGAGCAGGTTCTGGCGATTGGTTCTCAAACGGTGGGCCGTCCGATGCTGTCGTAGTGGATGCCGAGCTTTTTCATTTTCGAAGGGCTGTAGAGGTTACGGCCATCAAAAATCACGGGCGTTTTCAGCGACCCAAGAATTCGGTCGAATTCGGGGCTGCGGTACTGGTTCCATTCCGTGAAGATCAAAAGCGCATCAGCACCTTCGAGCACGTCGTACTCGTCGTGCTCGAAAGTCACAGCGTCACCAAGGTCGGCGAGCTCGGCTTGAGCGTTTTCGAGCGCGACAGGGTCAGTGGCGCGCACTTTGGCGCCAGCGGCGACTAGAGCGCGGATGCCAATCAGCGCTGGAGCTTCGCGGACGTCATCGGTTTTTGGTTTGAACGCCAATCCCCAAACCGCGAATGTGCGGCCTTCCAATCCGCCAAAATGCTCGCGAGCCGCCGAAACCAGCCGGAGTTTCTGGCGGTCGTTGAGTGATTCGACCGCGTCCAAAACACCGGTCTCCATATCGAATTCGTGGCCGAGTCGCGAAAGGGCCCGAACATCTTTGGGGAAACAGCTTCCGCCATAACCCACGCCTGGGAAAATGAAGTGCGGTCCGATGCGCTCATCAAGGCTCATTCCATGGCGGACATGTTCGACGTCAGCGCCGACACGGTCGCACAAGTTTGCGATCTCGTTCATGAACGAGATCTTCGTCGCGAGCATCGCGTTGGACGCGTATTTGGTCATCTCTGCCGAGCGAAGGTCCATGTAGACGATTCGGTCATTACGACGCATGAACGGCTTATAGAGCTCGCCGACCGTTTCTGCGGCTTCTTTGTCCGAAGCCCCAATGATGACGCGGTCTGGAGACTGAAAGTCTTTGACGGCCGAGCCCTCCTTGAGGAATTCGGGGTTGGAAACGACATGGAATGCAGTGTTCGTGCGGCCCGCGATCACGCCCTGCACCTTGTCACACGTGCCCACGGGCACGGTGCTCTTGCAGATCACGATCTTGGTCGCGTTCATGTTATCGCCGATTTGTTCGGCAACCTTCAAAACGTATTTCAGGTCGGCCGAGCCGTCATGATCTGAGGGCGTGCCCACAGCGATGAAGACGATATTCGACTTCTTGATCGCATCCGCAGCATCAGTCGTGAACAAAAGGCGCCCGTCCTCGTGATTTCTTTGCACGATGGACTCAAGCCCTTCTTCGTAGATCGGAATATGGCCTTCACGAAGCATTGCGACTTTGCGTTCGTCGATGTCGACGCAAATCACCGTATTGCCCGCATCTGCCAGCAGAGCGCCTGTTACCAGGCCGACGTATCCAGTTCCCATGACCGCAATCTTCATCTCATCCTCCAGTCTTGGGGATTAACTAGCCTGAATGGAGTTTTGAATCAATCCGCACGGTCAGCAGTGAGCAGTGAGCGGTGAGCAGTGAGCAGTTGGTCCGCGGGCATCCTGCCAGCATGCGCTTTGTGCTGTGTCCGCTGGGGTCAAGCCCGGCATTGCGATTTACGCCTCACGATTCACTTATCTTCAAGAAATTCTGTCAGCAAGCAGCTTCATCGGAGTCTTCCTCATAACAACCCGTGCTGAGGAGACCAAATGAACATTCTGAATGCAGCGATGATGGCTCGAGCAAACGCTTTTGCTCAGGCAGGCGTGGCTGGTGAAACCTTCTTCCGAAACGGCGGAAGCCAGTTGCTCAACCTGCCAGGGCAAAGCTTTGTCAAGCGGCTGGGCGCGAACTTCGCCGAGACCGGCGGCGCACAAGCCCTGGTGCCGTCGATGTCCGCCATGTCGGTCTCGTTGCTCCAACGAGCCAAAGAGATTCTGCCTGGCGGTGCGGCAGCAGCCCGACAAATGGCGTTTCAACAGGCCGCTGGTGCAGCAGGGCGTGCAAGTGGCGCGTCGGCGTTGATTGGTGCCGGTGTGGCAACCATAAAAGTCGCTGGTGCGGTCAATTCGGGCGCGGTGACTTTGGGTGACGCCGCACAATATGTGGGCATCGAGGCCGCAAAGGACGGCGCCGCCGGGCTGGCCGGCGCCGCAGCGATCACCCTAGTTGTCGCCCTCTCCGGCCCCGTCGCGCCGCTCACGGCGGTAACAGTAGGTGCAGGCGCCGCAATGATGGCCCGCGCAGCGCTGCCAAAAACTGCTGTTCCCGGTCACTAAAGCTGATTGGCATCTGTCAGTAAGCCCGCACGACGTCGTCCTACTAAAGAACCCACTTGTATTGGAGAAATTCATGCCTGAAATGCGCCACGCCGACGAGGAACTCCAAATCGATTTTTTTGAAGAGTCAGACGAAGACTTCGCATGGAGTCCAGAAGACTTTCAATTGGCAGAAAACGATCTTGGTGATGATTTTAGCGACGACGTCGACACCTTGCTTGAAGAATTGGAACTTGGCGATCAATGGCTCCAGCTCGAGTCAATCGTGGCGCTTGATGTTTCGTCTCGCCCAAAGCAGGACAGCATCGAAACCTTGCAAAACCACGCGCGGAGCGCACGTGCAGGGGACCATATTCGTCGACTAAAACAAATGACGGATTGGACGGATGCCGCGTCTCAGCGCCTTTTCCGCGCGATCTTTGAAGTCTCGCCTTCTGCAATGACCGAACGACGTGTCTTGGCATTGATCCGGGATTCGAAAGTTAGCCTCGCCGAGCTAAGTCTAGTGTTCGAAATGCGACAGGCATGGAGTGAATATGTGCCGTTTGAGCATTTTAGCATCTCGAGTCTTGGGTCTTATGACGGTGGCGAGCGCAAGCCCACTTGGTCATTCTGCCTCGAATTGATTCGGTCGTTCGAAGGTCTTCC
>JBFFMO010000200.1:0-6978 GCA_041554035.1 Allomicrovenator sp.
CGCTCGCCTGGGGATTGGCCGCGCTTACAGGTGTGGTCTGGCTTTCGACCGTTTTCATTCAGGTCCCGCTGCATAATCGGCTTGAACGCAATGGGTTCGACCTCACCGTCGTTCAGCGACTCGTCTGGAGCAACTGGATCCGAACCGGTGCGTGGACCGCTCGGGTGGTCGGCTTGGCGTGGTTGGTGGCGGGTTGAACTATGCGCCAACGGCGCATCACCCTTGGCCCCTCCAAGGATCACCCGGCAGCTTAGCAACGAGTTCTTCGAGCACAACACCCATGGCGTCGTCGAAGTCCCACGACACATTATGACGAAGGAGCACATCCATGTCCTTGCGGAAATCCCGACGACCAGCCTTCTCGTGGAGGTTGGCCTCGAACTGAGCCCTCGACACAGAGTGTCCGCCTTCGGCCATGTATCGCTCAAAGCAGGCGATAAGCGCGTCAGGATTGCTCCTACCTTCGCTGAGCGCATACCAGAGATCGAACAAGTCGCGTCCCTTCTTTCGCTGGTATAGGGCACGAAGCTTTGTGCCCAGCAACTCGTCGCTTAGGAAAGTAGTCACATCGGCCTGCCCTCGAAACCACTGATTCGCAACCTTAAAGGGCACCTTCACCAGACCAAGCTCAGTGAAGTGCTCTCGTGAGTTAATCTCGACCTTCAGTCGCATCTTTATAGGAGGTGAATCATTCGAGTCGACGCCTCACGACGCCATTCGACGATGGCCTGCTCTTGAATCATACGTCGGGCTCCACTTCCGTGTTGACGGCTACCTGAAAGCAATACGTGTCTGCAGCTGCGATCCAGCGGGCACTGGAGTCTTAAAACTCGACTCATCATCGAGCGGCCTAGGCTTCATCTGCTCCGTATTGACCAAGATACCCCTTTGGAAATCAACACAGACGGTAATGCACTCGTCATTCGTCCCGTTCGTGATGCCAAAACTGAACGTGTTCGTGAAGCGGCCTCGGCATTGGAAAAGCTTACGAAATGAGCGAGCTTTGTACACGGATACAAGAAGCGGGACAGGAAGCTACCTTGGAGCATAGACTATGGAGTTTCAGACACACGGAGAATCAAGTGAACCAAGAGGAACTGAGTTACGCGGCGGCTGTTGCGCACAGCGACCCCAGCGAGGTTGTCGCAGTCGAAGAAAAGATCGTTGCTATTGATGGCATCAACAAATTCGTAAACCTCCGGTCTTTGAATCTATCGGGCAACCCACACGTGAAGGACTTCACGTTCCTTGCGAAGCTCCCGAAACTCGAAGAGCTCTACCTGGAGGACCTTAATCTCAGCGAGATACCGGTTGAGGTAGGAAAACTTGAGCAGCTTACGACGCTCTTTTTGGGGAAGAATCCGATCAGCGATTTCTCGGTCCTGCGGAAGTTGCCTAACCTGGTCGACCTCGGACTCAATGATTGCGGGCTCAAGAAGTTCCCAGACGAAGTGCTCGCCGTTAAGGGCCTCGAAGTCCTTGGCCTTTATGGCAATAGCATCAGCACGCTCGCCCCTCTAAAGGCGCTGCCAAATCTGAAGAAGCTCTACATTGCGAACAATAGACTCAAGAAGATTCCGAGGGAACTCCTGAAGCTCAAGCACCTGAGCCACCTTGACCTACTCGGAAACTATACGCTCCAAGAGACAGACGTTCTCTGGGAGTTGGAGGGGCTCGATCTGCTCACGCTCTCCAACGCGCGTGGTGATCATGCTGTTGGCCCGGGAGTCTTTCGCCTGACGAATCTTCGCGAGCTGACGCTTGATATCTATTTCGACGAATCCGCCGATGTTCTGAAAGGTCTTGAGGGCATCGGCCAACTCACAAAGCTTGAGAAACTGACGATTACTGGCGCCAACGTGCGAGCGATCCCCGAAGAGTTCACGCGGCTGAAAGCACTCAAGGAGCTGACGCTCACAGACCAGGGGCTAGCAGATATCAGTTGCCTGCACGACCTTCCTGCACTCGAGAAAGTCGTTCTTGCGAGTTGCAGTATCAAGACCATTCCTGAAGGGTTTTCGACCCTCAAGGGACTCAAATATCTGAACCTCTCGCACAACGCTCCCCTAGAGTCTGTTCCCGGCTTGCGAGACCTGCCCGCACTCGAGCAGCTTGAGCTATTCAGTAAGTTGAAAGCGGTGCCGGAAACACTGGGCACGTTGCATGCTTTAAGGGTTCTCAAGCTCAGCGCTGAAAAGTGTCCGATCAGCTTCCTGCCCTTTCTCGAAAATCTTGAGGAGCTCTACATCGCCAATGTGCTCTTTGATGAGTTGCCACCGACCCTGACGAAGCTGAAGGATTTGACTCTTTTTCGTGGCGCGGAAGCAACCGACGACTCTTATCTGGCCAGGTTACCCGCGCTTGAAAAGTTGGCGGTAAGCCAGCCAAACTTCAAGCTACCCGTGATACCGAGTCTTCGTTCATTGAGTGTCGGTGCGATCACCGGCGAGGCCGATCTTGGGGCTTTGTCGTCGATGCCTCATCTCCAAGAGCTTCGACTTCACCGCTCGGATGTCTTCGTGGAGCTCCCGGCTAACATCAGCCAGGCGAAAGGGCTTCAAAAGATTACCTTGGAGTTCTTAAAAAAACTGGAAAACATCCAAAACTTGCGCGACCTGCCTTGCCTTCGTGAGTTCGAGGCTGCCTTTCTCAAACTAAAGAAGCTGCCGCCATCCTTTGCGACACTCAGATCCCTTGAACACGTCAGACTCAGAGATATGAAGGCGCTCTCGGATGTCGGGGTTTTGGGAGAGTTGCCGCACCTAAGAACGTTGAAGATGTCGTCGCTCGACGGGTTGGACGCATTCCCAGAATCTTTTGTAGCGTTGAAAAACCTAGAGCATGTGACTCTCTACAGCATGAGCAAATTGAAAGACGTCAAGGTGCTCGTGGGCCTACCAAGTCTGAGGGTGTTTGATGCTCAATACTGCGAATCGCTCAAGCGAAACGCCATAGCGGATGTTGAAAACGCAATAGCCGGTGCTGGCCCGAAGGATGCCAGCGAAGGGCTCAAAATGAGTTATTCGCGCTTCATGGAGAGCGGCGAGTACGGGAAGCTGAAGGGCAAGGAGGACAGGAAGCGAACGTATGGGTTCCCTCTGTTATTTGGCCCGCCAGACGAGCTTTTGGGCACGATCGAGGACTTCACATGGATCGATGATATTCAGGACGACGAGGAGAGCGAAGGGGCCGCGATCCTCAGAGGTGAGAGCGATGTTGTGCCACTCGCTGTCTTAGACTGGGCTTGGGAGGGATGCGACACGTCTCATATAGACGCCTACGCCGAAGAGATCTTCTTGGTCGATACCGCGAACGCCAAGAACCCAGTGCTTATCTGGGGTCACGACGGCTCACCCGCACTGATTCACGATACCTTCGACGATTTTTTGGCCAGCCTCGGCGACTTCAGCGCGGGTGGCGATGAGGACGGTGGTGAGGAAGAGACCTATTTGGAGTTTGTGGAGGGCACGTCTTCGAAGTTCTGGCGTATCGTGGTCGACGGCAACGCGCACACCGTAACCTTTGGGAAAATCGGCACGGCCGGGCAGAGTAAGACCAAGACCTTTGTCGACGCTGCTAGCGCGCAAGAAGACGCCGACAAACTTATCAAGAGCAAGCGGAAGAAGGGATATGAGAGCTAGCCAGCGTTGTCATGGTCCGGCACGACGCGGAGCAGTCGAAATCAGGGTGAGGCACAACGCCGGCAGGCATCAGCGCAGGCGGTCGAAGTCGCCCGCGGCAAAAAACAAGTACATCTCGAGCGCTGAGTAGCCCGCGTCGTTTTGCACCCTGTAGCCGTCGAATTGATAGGACGCGAGAACCTGGTCGTTCGAGGTGATGGAGTGCGCGGTCGCGAAGAACTCGGGGATGTCCGAGAGCCCGCCATAGAAGTCGCCGGACCGGGTGTTCGTCGGCAGGACCGGCTGGGTCCAGACCTTGTTGAACGGATTACGCGAGACTTCGTCACGCACGTCCTGGATGTGAAGCGTGTCATACGTGTCGAGGTAGTGGCCGCTCACCCCTGTAGCGCTCACAAAAGCATTGGTTCCGACATCGGCGAGCACGCTCGTGCGGGTTTGCGTCGCTGTCATTACGACGGTCGCGGCGAGCAGTGGGTGCTGCGTGGTGGTGAAGCGCGCGTCCGGCAGCGCTTCGCTGCTGCTGAAGTTCGTCCAGAGGCCGCGGTCATCGAGCTGTGGCGTCGGGTAGAGCACGCTGTGATAGTTGTTTGCCGTGTATACCGTTGGCGTAGCTGGCGCCTGCACCTTGTTGTCCTGGCCGGCCCCCGGCGCGTACTCCGAGCCCGCCGTCAGGTGGTTGCCGATGAAGTTCACTTCGCCGTTGCCACCGTTGATATTGGTCAGGCGTGAGCCCCAGCTGAAGAGCACGTTATTGATGATATCCGCGCGGCCGTTGAGCGCGAGGTTCGGCGTGCGGTGACCTTGGTGCACAAACAGGTTCTCGAGCGTGCTGATTCGGTTTGTGCCGTCGAGGTACTGGGCACTTTGGTTACCGACGATGATACCCGTCGCGTTCTCCGAGAATATACAGCGTTGAATCGTGCCGTCTTGAAGAGGGGCAAAAAACGGGGCGAGCGAGAGGGCCTGGTCGTCGTTGAAGCTGAACGACAGGTGGTCGAATACAAAGCGATCGCTGCCGCCGCTTATGATGCCGTTATGGTCGTAAGCATCTGCCTCGCCGGTGTAGCTGCCATTTCGGAAGCGCACGTGGCGGATGATGACGTTATCGGTCGACGAGGTCGCGCGGTCGTATCCGCCTGCCAGCAGCAGCGGTTTTCCCGAAATCGTGATGCCGCCCTCGGGGGCCGTTTCGCCGGCGATGGTCAAGTCGCTGTTCTCGGCGATGAGCTCAATTCGGGTGTTTAGGTTGATGCGTCCGGAGACGTCAAAAACGACGGTTCTTGGTCCGGTGGCGAGCAGCGCTTCACGGAAGCTTCCCGCCCCGCTGTCATCGAGATTGGTCACGTGAATCACACGCCCTCCTCGCCCACCCGTTGTGATGGACCCAGCGCCTGCCGCGCTGGGAAAGGCCCGACGAGCGCCAAGGACGATGACGTTTTCGTCGCCGGCGTCAGGGACATCTACACTTGCGTCGCCCAGGTCGGGGTTGCTCATGTCGGGGATGTTAGCATCGTCGACGCCCCCGGAGTCACGAGGCTCGACCGTGCCGCTGTCCTGCGTCACGCTGGCGTCGGGATCGAGGGCATTTTGAGAATCATCTTCATCGCAGGCGGTGGCCGCGACGGCCAGCAACCAAATGAATGCGGCCGCAAAACGGCGCACTCGCGTCGACGATGCATTTGCGGCTTGGGTGCGCACCAAAGGTTGTAATTTTGTCATTGAATCTCCCGCCTTCGCGCCGTCAATCTAGCGTTTTGTAATCTATTGACACCTGTACGGCAGATCGGATTTGGGCGTCAATGACGCGTGCCAATCCAATGGCGAGGCCGATGAAGGCGTGCGTTGGTAAAACACTCCGTTCAGAGCAAACCCGCGCAAATTTTGCTCACGGAAACCCTTCGACGCACGGAAACGACCTGCAAATCCGGCATCACTATGAAAATCGCTCGTGACAACCAGTGGCTCAAGTCTTGCTCTACCCAAAAGTATCGGTTTTCCCGAGCAATTCACTCGGATTCTCAATTTATATGAAACAAAGGTTTCAACGTGAAACGTCTTACTGTCCTTTTCGCTATCGCTATCTTCACCATGCCCAACCTTGCGGCAGCTGCACCGCCCAAAGCAGAACAAGCAGCACCATCGAACATGGTGATGCCCGAGGACGTCAAGAACCCGAAGGTGGTCTTTCACATGAAGTCTGACGACCTTAACGATGCTGGCATCCCCTACGTGGTTGAGCTCGCCGGCCGACTCAACGGCTATTACAAGTCGAAAAAGATCGACGCCAAAATCAAGGTCGTCGTTCAAGACGAAGCGGCCTATTGGATGCTCAACGACGCGACGTTCAAAAAAGAAGGTAAAGGGGCCGCAAACAAGGCTGGCGCCATGATTGAAAGCCTCATCGCGAGCGGCGTCGATTTCGAGATTTGTATGTCTGACCTTCAGAAAAACAGCTGGAAGCCCGACCAGCTTCGCAAGGGCGTTCAACCACTCATGGGCGGATTGCCACGCCTCATCGAGCTACAGTCGAAAGGCTGGGTTTACCTCTCATACTAACCGGCAGGCTGTACGTTTTGTCGGACTCGGTGAGACCAGCGTAGGCGCTCAAATGCAGGTTCATCGCTTCATCAGCAGGACAAGCCATTGCAAATTTTGCTCGCCACTTGGCGACGCAAAAGCGACCTATAAAATCAGCAGCCCGTTTCGTTTCAAGCCGTCACAGACCAGCCCGATGTACGACCATAACCTCTGCCGCTCCGTGATGTAGAGGCGTAAGTTCTTTTAACCAAAGTGAGAACCCTATGAGTACGAATCACACAGAAGACCAAAACGACCACCAGCACGACCATGCCGACCATCAACGCTCGCTCGCAGACCATCGCGGTTGGCGCGTCGAGCACTGCAAGCTCCTCGCAGCCCTCCATCGCGTGGAGGCCGAGCTGCACGATCACGAGGCGCACCTGCTGGAGCACGAATTGGCCATCGCGGCCCATGAGGCCGAAATCGCCCGTCATCAGGACCGGATTGGAAAGCACGAACAGACAGGCAATGCCACTGAACACGCCGCCGCCCATGCCCAACACGAAGCGAAGCATAGGGCACACGCAGAGTTCGACCGTGAACACGAGCAGATGCGGCAGCGACACGAAGCGCTCTGCCGCAAACTTACCGGGCTGCTCGCGGTGCTCGACCAAGATTAATCATCCATTAAAAATGCCCCCGAGCCAGCCCTCGTTGCTAGGCCATTCGACCGTTCCTACTGAAGATTGAGCGCGGAACGAACCACCAACGCCACCATGATCGGATGACTTGCTCTAGGCGGCATCCGCTGCTGATC
>JBFFMO010000201.1:0-6960 GCA_041554035.1 Allomicrovenator sp.
CGACTCTGGAACCGTCATGGTGCTTGGCCATCCCCAACAAACCGAAAATTCACTGGTTCGTGAGTCCGTTGGTTATATGCCGCAGCAGTACAGCCTTTACGGGGATTTGAGCGTTCAAGAAAATATGGATTTTTTTGGTCGGCTCTTCGGGCTGAAACGCAAAGAACGCAAAGCTCAAATCGAACACCTGCTGAATCTGGTTGGGCTTGCGCGTTTTCCGCATCGTCGTGCCGAGGACCTTTCGGGCGGCATGTACAAAAAGCTGGCGCTCTCGTGTGCGCTGCTTCATCGCCCCGAACTCCTTGTGTTGGATGAGCCCACCAATGGTGTGGATCCTGTGAGTCGCCGAGAGCTGTGGACGCTTCTTTATGAACTGGTTGCCGACGGCATTACCGTGGTGGTTTCAACTCCAGACATGGACGAGGCGGCGCGATGCCACCGAATCGCCTTGATGCATGAAGGGCGGATTCTGGCGATGGGGGAGCCCGGCGCGCTCGTTGCTGCGCTCAAACATCGCGTGTTGAGTGTGGGGACGTCGAAGCCAGCGGAACTTGAGACTGCCCTTTTAGCCCGCGATGACGTCTTTGACTGCACTCCCGACGCGGGTCGCCTGCGGGTTCTGGTTCGAGGCGAAGGGGAGGATGTCCAAAAGGTGGTGCGGGCGTTTGCGGGTACGGTCGATATTCATGCGCAAAAACCGAAATTCGAGGATGTGTTTCTGGCCTTGATTCGCGACCCCGCTGCGGTTTCGGAGGCCGCATGAGTACCATCGTTGTGCGGGATTTAAGCCGTCGATTTGGTGATTTCCTGGCCGTAGACTCGGTTTCATTCGAAGTCGAAAAAGGCGAGATTTTTGGGTATCTGGGCGCCAACGGGGCGGGGAAGAGCACGACGATCAAGATGCTCATCGGATTGCTCCGGCCCAGCTCCGGCGAGGCCCACGTCGCGGGTTTTGATATCCGGCATGACCTGGCCGATGTGCGTCGTTCGATTGGCTACGTGTCCCAAAAATTTTCGCTCTACCTGGACCTTACCCCTCGCCAAAATCTTGAGTTTTTTGCAGGCGCCTATGGATTGCCGCGCGCGGAGGCACGTCGGCGAATCACGGAACAACTGGAGTGGACGGGGTTATCACTTCGCGAAACGACGCTGACCGGAGCGCTTCCCGGCGGCCTCAGGCAACGACTTGCTCTGGCTTCGGCCATGTTGCACCAACCCGAAATCCTGTTTTTGGACGAGCCCACCGCTGGCGTTTCGCCCGATGCTCGGCGCATGTTCTGGCGCGCCATCCGAGAGCTCTCGTCGGCAGGGCGGACGATTTTTGTGACGACCCACCACCTTGACGAGGCCGAGTACTGCAATCGTGTCGGCTTGATGGTCGACGGTCGGCTCGTGGCGCTCGATACGCCGCGAGGCCTGAAAACGACGCATGTTCCGGGAGCGATGTTTCATATCACCGTGCCGGATGTTGCGACCTCAAAACTGTCCGATTTACTGGGCCAGCTTCACGGCTTTAAGGCGGTGCAGGTCTACGGATTAAGCGTCCATGCGCGATTTGACCGAGTCGATCGACGGCAAGAAATTGAGGCGACACTGGCAGCTCATTTTCCCCGCTTTTCTGTGGAAGAAGCCGACGCTTCGTTGGAGGACGTGTTTTTGGCCGTCGTGGCCTCTGCTGCAACGGCAGCGTCGGCTGAGGAGGTCGCATGATTCAACGGCTTCGAACCCTGCTGAACCGCACCGGGGTCATGGCTTATAAAGAGCTGCTGCATATCAGGCGCGACCCGCAGGTGCTGGCCTTCGCCCTGCTTGTGCCCATCGGGTTGTTGTTACTTTTTGGCTACGCCATCACCTTCGATTTGGACCATGTCCCGTTGGCGGTGATGGACGAGGACCGCACGCCTGAGTCGCGTGTGTTGGAACATCGATTGGTGGCAGGCGGGCTTTTTGAAGTGCTGGCGCGGCCCGAAACGGCCAGCGAAGCTGCGGCGCTTTTTCGAAACGGAACCACCCGCGGGACTTTGGTGATCCCCAAAGGCTTCAGCCGTTCGCTATTCCGAAACGAACCGAGCACCGTGCAAATCATGCTCGACGGCGCCGACAACAACACCGCTTCGGTTTCGATTGGGTACGCCGGTGCCATCATCAGCGCGATGCAGCCGAACGCACGCGGATTGGTGGACGTCCGAACCCGAGCCCTGTTCAACCCACGGCTCAAGAGCGCCATCTTCATCGTTCCTGGACTGATTGCTCTGATTCCCGCGCTGGTGGCGGTGATGATGACTGCCCTAACTGTGGCCCGTGAATTTGAGCGAGGTTCGATGGAACAGCTCTTCGCAACCCCAGTTCGACGCATCGAAATCGTGCTTGGAAAGCTGGCTCCCTACCTGGGCTTGGGATTGCTGCAGGTCGCTTTGGTCGTGAGCGTTGGAATCTTTGTTTTTGGCATTCCGGTCGAAGGCAGCATCGTGCTGCTTTTTGCCATCACGACGCTCTTCCTGCTGGCCGTTTTGATGCAGGGGCTGGTGATCTCGGTGTTGACCAAGAATCAGGTTCTGGCCTCACAGGGTGCGTTGATCAGCACGTTGCTGCCCACACTTTTGCTCAGTGGATTCATCTTCCCGATCGAGAATATGCCGCTGCCATTGCGGGTCTTGGCTCGGATTTTACCGCCAAGTCATTTCATGACGGCTGTGCGGGGCATCGTTTTAAGGGGCAATGGCTGGGAGCATCTGATTTGGCATGCCGCTGCAATCTTCGGGTTCTTCTTGGTGATGACCTTCATCGCTGTGGCTCGTTTCCAACGCACAACAAATTGAGGTGAGTGATGTGGAATCAGCTGCTTAGTGTGATGATCAAAGAGTTGCGCCAAACCCGGCGCGATAAACGCACCTTGTTGATGTTGTTGGTCGCTCCAGCGTTTCAGTTGCTGGTTTTGGGTTTTGCCGTCGACCTCAATGTCAGCCATGTCCCCACAACGATCGTTGACCTCGACCACACCACTGAAAGTCGGAAATTTGTGGCCGGCCTTTTGGCCGACGAAACCTTCGACCTGGTGTTGGAGACACCGTCTCCGGAAGCTGGCATGGACTCGATCGTGGCAGGAGAGGCCTCGGTGGCGTTTGTGATTCCGCGAGGATTTTCGGCCGACCTCTACCGTGGGGACCGTCCCGCTGTGCAGGCTCTGGTGGACGGCGGGGATGCCAATAGAGCGACCATCTCGCAGAATGCGATGACCGCGTTTGGCGCGACCTGGAGCCCGTTTCCGCGTCAAGCGTTATTCGCGATGACCGAAGTGCGGCCACTGATTCGCTATAATCCGGGGCTTTCAAGCTCTTGGTTTTTTGTTCCGGGCATCGCCGGGACGTTGCTGATGACCATCACCACGATTGTTTCGGCCATGGGACTGAGTCGCGAAAAAGAAACCGGCACGCTGGAACAGGTGCTGGTGACGCCGATACCCACAGAGCTCTACATGCTTGGGAAAGTATTGCCCTATGCGGCGATCGGCATGGTCACGCTCTACCTGATTGTGACGCTCGGAATCCTGGTGTTTGGCGTGCCGATGCGCGGGTCGCTCTTGGTTTTGTCCGCCGGCGGTGCGCTCTATATCCTGAGCGCGTTGGCCATCGGTTTGCTGGCGAGCACGTTTGCTAAGAACCAGCAGCAGGCGTTTTTGAATGCATTTTTCGCGATTCTACCCGCGATTCTGCTCAGCGGTTTCATGACGCCCATCGCAAATATGCCCGAGCCGCTCAGGACGGCCACGTTAGGCAATCCCATGCGCCATTTTGTTGAAGTCTCGCGCGCTGTGATGCTGAAAGGCGCTGGTTTTCAAGGCCTGCACTTTCAATTCGCGGCGCTGGCGATCATCGGGTTTTTGACGTTCTTTGGGGCCGCCGCCCTGATGCGGGCCAAATTCGGTCGCTGAGTGCGACCGTGTTCATCAGAGCGGCGCAGCCAGGCACCTTCTGGCACGTGCTTGCGTCAGCTTAGCGTCGGCGGAGGCCAACCAACCCAAGCGCGGCGAATACCCAGAGAACTGCCGGGGAATTGTTTGGTGTGTTGGAGGTTGAGCAACCGCCTTCCACGCTAGCATAACTTGCGTCGGCTCCGTCGGCTCCGTCGGCTCCGTCGGCTCCGTCGGCTCCGTCGGCTCCGTCGGCTCCGTCGGCTCCGTCGGCTCCGTTGGTTCCAGCGCAAACGAAATCAGTGACGTCGATTTCGCCGACATCAAGCACGCCGTCATTCGCTGTCGCTCCGCCATCACCGTTATCCAGTCCGCCATCGACCTGAACACCGCCATCCGCGCAATCTGCGCCTGCATCGATGGGGGTGAGCACGATCAGCGAGGATGAACCATCGATTCCATCAGTTCCATCGATTCCATTGGCTCCGTCGGTTCCGTTGATTCCGTCGATTCCGTCGATTCCATCGGTTCCATTGGTTCCGTCGATTCCGTTGGTTCCGTCGATTCCGTTGGTTCCGTCGATTCCGTTGGTTCCATTAGTTCCGTCGGTTCCGTCGGTTCCATCCGTCCCGTTTATTCCATCCTTTCCATCTGCTCCGTTCGCTCCAGTGGCACCGTTACACACGTCGGCTGACTGAGAGACTTCGTCGTCGTGCAAGATACCGTCATCGGGATCGCCCGCGCCGGTACCGTCATCCAACCCGCTCTCGACGCGCGTGCCACCTGTGGGGCAGCTGAGATCACCTGTCGGAATAGGAGTCTGACGCACGAGCGATGAGTGCGGAAGTGGTGGGCCGAATCGTAACTCTCCGAGGATGAGTCCTGCCCCTCGCGCTGCGACAACGCCTGCGCGGAT
The DNA here is from genome assembly GCA_041554035.1 of Allomicrovenator sp. GTDB lineage: Bacteria > Myxococcota_A > Bradymonadia > Bradymonadales > Bradymonadaceae > JBFFMO01. The sequence goes on from JBFFMO010000201.1 coordinate 4,827, forward strand.
CGTCAATCCATCGATATCGGCAGCGTCGCCAGCACTGAGATGAACGGATGGATTGTTGGGATCAACAAAATCCTTTAGTGGCACAATCATCAATCCTGGCTGTGTCACCGGAAGAGTCATTCGAAACGTTTTGGCTCCAGAATGCAGGAATATGACGAAATTCGAGTTGATGGGCGGTGCATTTATGACGGCAACCCGAAAGGTGTCGTTTTCAGAAAGCGCAAGATTAAGGCTCGGGCCTGGTGCGGTTGGACTGCCGCCGGCACTCCCAATTCCCGAGCCGCAATAGAGCGCGTGGGAGGGATTACTTCCTCCCCAGAATTCAGCAGTTTCGGTCGTTGCAGCGTCAACGTCCAGATGGCTGGCTGAGGTCGCGCAACCGTCAGAATCAGTGGCCGAGAGCTCCCTGATACCACCCAAAATACTAGGGTCCGTGGTTGTAGTGAAGGTGCGGGTTCCACAGCCTGTCACCGAGGAATTACCAGCCTGAAAAGAATCAATGACCTGCGCTGAGCTGAGTGCTGGCGCAAGAACACACGAAAGACCGAACAAGCATCGAACTACGACTTGTTTCAAAACGAACTCCAAGGGATGGGATTTGGTCGGACACCATAAAAGTGGCGTCGTTGCTTGTCAAAGTCAGAGTTCACATGTGAATTCTTAGGCCTTGCGGACGAATTCTAGAATCTGCCCATGATACCCTTCAGGCATGTCTTCGCGTGCGTCGGGCCGAGTGCGTTCATGTGAAAAACCGTGACCAATCATGTGTTGGGAAAAACGCGACCGATGTTCGCGACCCGGGTCCAAGATAATGACGGTGCATGCGGGCTTTGAGTGGCGCGAAATGAAGTCGGAGAGGTCGAGTGCATGGCCACGCTCGTAGAGGACTTCGCTGCCAATAATCAGGTCGAAAAGCCCCAATTCAGGCTGCATTTCAGCCCAACCCGTGCGGAAGAACGGGATCGATTTGTCGCCGTTGAGCTTGGCGTTATGCTCCAAGAACCGTCCCGCTTCTGGATGGTAATCGGTGGCGACGATATCCGCGCCTCGTTGGCTCAAAACCAAAGAAGCCAAAGCAATCCCACACCCGACCTCGAGGATGCGCTTGCCCTCGATTTCGTAGTTGACCATCAGCTCGGCCAAGGGGCGGGATGAATCCCATAACACGCCGAAGAGGGGCCAGGTTGCCGACGAAATGCCGTACTCGGCGGCGATGCCGTCATCGTCCTGAAACTGATTGGTGTCGCGCAGGGTGCGCACATGGATGTCGAGATCGCCGAATTCGACGGTTTGATAACGGTAGCGCAGAGAATCCATGACAAGCTCGCGATAAGTACCGCAGCATGCGGAGAATTTCCGCGAGGTGGTGACCTCGCTACGTTTGAGCCGTCAGGGTAGCGGAATCACTCGCTTCATGCGAGGTCCAACGATTGGACAAGCATTTACGGTTCTGCTAATCCTGCGCATCTACAGTCGGAGAGTCCGACTGGCTCTTCTCGGAGAGACCCGTTTAGCGGTCTCTTGCATTCCTGGAAATACGTTGACGACTTTTGAATCTTTGAATTTGATCGAGCCCCTGAATCAGGCGCTCGCAGCGAACAATTACATCAACCCCACTCCCATTCAGGCGCAGGCAATCCCCGCGCTGCTCGCAGGGCGAGACGTGGTGGGTTGTGCCCAAACGGGCACCGGAAAAACGGCAGCGTTCGCTTTGCCAATTCTCCAACACATTGCCAATTCCCCACAGACCGGGAAACCGCAAATCCGTGCCCTTATCCTTTCGCCGACACGTGAACTCGCTTCACAAATCAGCGCGAGTTTCGAGAATTACGGAAGAAACCTGAAAATCTACCAGATGGTGATTTTCGGTGGCGTGAGTGAGCGCCCTCAAAAAGAGGAACTCCGTCGTGGAGTCGACATCGTCGTTGCGACGCCTGGTCGCCTCTTGGACCTCATGAATCAAGGGGTCGTGGACCTTTCGAGCGTCGAGTACTTCGTGCTCGACGAGGCCGACCGTATGCTGGACATGGGGTTTGTTCCCGATGTTCGACGCATCCTCAAGGCCATCCCCGAGCGACGACAGAATCTGTTGTTCTCGGCGACGATGCCTCGAGCCGTGGTCGAACTCGCCAAC
>JBFFMO010000202.1:0-6957 GCA_041554035.1 Allomicrovenator sp.
ACGCGATCCACAGCCTTGGGGTGGTCCATCGCGACATCAAGCCTGGGAATATCGTGATTCGCCAGGACGGCACGCCGGTGCTGATCGATTTTGGAATCGCGGGCCAGCTTGGCGGGATGGTCGGTCGGGAACAGCTCAGCGATTATCTTGGCGGTTCAGGAACGCCCACGTATGCCCCAGCCGAGCAATTGCGCGGCGACACGGTGGACGCCAGAGCTGATGTTTATGCGTTTGGTTGCCTCTTATTCGAAATCGTCACGGGCCGGCAGCCCTTTCGCGGAGAGAATTTCTTTGACCTCCTGACAGCCCACAGCCGCGGGGCCATCCCGTCAGCGCGCGACTTTAATCCAGATGTGCCCATTGAACTCGATCGATTGATCGAGCGCATGTTGGCCAAAAGGCCTGAACACCGTCCGGGTTTTATTTTTGATATTGATTCGACCGCGCGCTCTATCCTTGGGCTTCCTGCACCGAGTTATCAGACTGCGCAATACGTTTATCATGCTGAATTTGTGGGTCGAAAACAGGAAATTGCGTCGCTCAAACAATTGGTAAAAGACACGTCTCGGCAGCAGTCGAAGCTCGGGATCGTGCGCGGTGAGGCCGGCATCGGAAAGACGCGCCTCTTGCTGGAATTGTTGATCGAGGCCGATCCCAAAGTCCAAATTGTGCATGTCTCGGCACGCGGCGATCGGCCCGCCGTGCTGCGAGCCTGGGACCGCATGAAACTTGGTCGAACCGTCGCTGCCCCGGAGCTCGAACACGCTCTGGTCGACTCGCCGGATTTCGCAGCACTTCTGGATGCCGGAATGCGCAAGGCTGCGGCGGACCTGCCCTTTGTGGTGATTTTGGACGATGTGATGGAGCTTGATGCCCTGTCACTGGACGTGATTTCTCGGGTTCTGACTTCGCCCATTCCCGGTGCGAGTCTGATCATCGCTTTCCGAAGCGAGGACCCCGGCACCGGCATGTTTGCTGCGCTTCCCGTGGACCTCGACATTCACCTGGGCCCCTTTAACGAAGAGCTTCTGGATGAAATCGTGGTGTCGATGCTGGCGCTCAGCTGGGCTCCCAAAAAATACACGAAGCTGCTTCACCAGACCTCGGCGGGAAACCCATTTGTGGCCGCCGAATACCTGCGATGGGGGATTGATACCGGTATTTTGAAACGATTTGACGGAGATTGGCAGCTGGTGAACGAGCGTCTGATCGAATTGCACGCTGAGCTGCCGGTACCAAAACGTTTGGCCAATATGCTCTTCAGCCGTTATGCGCAGCTTGATTCCGAGGCACGCAGCCTGATGGCCGCACTCGTCGCGTGTGGCGATGGCTCGCCGCAGGAATTTGTAACCTTTGTTGCCCAGACAAGTCGACCGCTGGCCGACCTTCTGAGCCGCGAAATGCTTCGTTTAGACCTCGATGGGCGACTTTGGTTTCGGCAACCCAAATGGGCCGACGTGATTCGGGAAGCGACGGTCATTGAGCAAGCCAGAGCCCACCACGCCAGAGCCGTGAAATGGTTGGCAAGAAACGGCGGCTCCCGCGAGCATATTGACTTTCAGCGGGCCAAAGCCGGCATCCCCGAATAATCGTCGACCGCGATCCAGAAACAGCTCATCACAGGAATCGCATGCATGCCATAGGGCCTGCGCGCCAAGCGCAGAATCACGGGAATCGCATGCAGGCCATAGGGCCTGCGCACCAAGCGCAGAATCACGGGATTCGTATGTAGGCCATAGGATGCAGGGGGACCCAATCGCCTTCGAGCACCCTATTGATGCTTGCCGCATCGTATGGTCAGGAGGTTCATCATGAAACCTATGATTATTTTGGCAATTGTGGTGGGAGGTGGACTGATGGCGACACTTGCGGCGGCACAAGTTCTTCGGTCGGGATACGACGAGCCTCGTCATGAAGTGCTTGTCGAGGACGGCCAGTTTCAGATCCGAAATTACGCTGCGCGCATCGTCGCAGAGACCTTCGTGTCCACTTCCGACTGGCGCGGCGGCACGTCTACCGGGTTCGGTCGGCTTGCAGGGTTCATTTTTGGCGGGAATCTAACGAGTGGAGGCGAATCGTCCAAAATCGCGATGACGACGCCCGTCGAGTCCGTCCCCAGCTCGGACGGCTATATTGTGGTGTTCACGATGCCACCGTCATACACGCTCGATACGCTGCCCAAACCTACAGATCAAAGCGTTAAAGTGCGCGAAATCGGCCCGTCTACCATGGCAACGCTCAGATTTTCGGGCAATGCCCGCGGCGCCGACATCGAGAAGCTCTCCGAAACTTTGCTGGCGCGAGTCAGCAAGATGGGTTGGGTAGCGACCTCGAAGGTGAAGGTCGCCCAGTATGACCCACCTTGGACCCCTGGTCCCTTGCGCCGCAACGAGGTGATGGTTGATGTTGAGGCCGCAAAAGACGGCCCCCAATAGTCGTCTAACGACGACGTCGCAGCCCGAAAAATCCAAACAAAAGGCTCAGATATGCCAGACCCTCGACCGGCGAGCCCAGGGTGGAGCAACCCGTTTTCGCGGGAGTTTCAGGCGCTTTTTCAGGTGACTCCACCGCCTTTTTCTCGACGACAGGAACGACTTTTTCGGCATTTGGAGAAGCGTAAATCTCGGGAATGGCCGTGACCAAAACGGCGCCCAAATCCACGCCAGGCTGGTCGTTTGGCCAGGCATCAGCGGATTCTGTATTCTTTTTTTCCCATCTTCCAAGCACCGGTTTGGGGCAAGATGCCGGACCCTCGTATTTTTCTTTCGAAAAATACCGAATCCGGAAATCACTTTTTTCGCCACCAAACGCGCCCGATTTATCATCGTCTTTTCCACCCACCAAAGGGTTGGCCGGAGACAACGTTAAATTATCGTCCAATTTCCCGGAAGCCGATGAATGCGAGAGCCGAGTCAGAATACCAGGCTGTGAACCCTCTTTAAGAGGACCTGCAAACTCGACCCAAAACGCCTTGTGTTTTTGTTCGTCGGATTTTGAGACCACGCTTTGATGAATTGCTGCAAAGTCCTTGGCTTCGGGACGGATCGCAATATTTGTGGGCAAATAACTCATCCAAAAATTCGAAACTTCAAAACGCTCGTCTCCCACAATAAAGACACGCAGGTATTGAGTCTTCGACTGATTAAGCTGGCCTAAACGTGTGGGCAGCTCCAAGAGGTCGGCGTCGTACGTGACGGTTGGAACCCCGATATCGCTGGGTTTAAGCACCAGAAATTTGGCACCCAATTTCGCCTCATGATCCAACCCCTCGAGCTGAGCTTCGCTTAAAATAAAATCGCCCAGCGCTTTCTTAAGGTCGGCCATTTTAAGAGCCTTGGCGCTGGCTCCAAATTCCGTGGGAGATAATGAAGGCTTGGCCCTCACCGTTTCTATCGGAGCCGGCCCACAGGGGTCTGCTTCGACCCAGCGCTCTAAGATCGGCGAGGTGTCCTGATTTAGGGTGTCAAAAGCGTCGAGGGGAATCTGGCCGACTCGAATATTTTTCATATCCGGGTAAATCGGGAAAATCCGAATCGCCTTAGGGTCATCGAGAGAACGGGTCGCCACCGTCGTGGTTTTGCCGACCCGAACCACCAGAACCTGCGTGTGACTTCCCTCTGGAATCATGGGAGAGAGCAAGAGCCCTACCGAGGCGTAAGCACTCGAAGAAACCAACATAGAAGCCAAAATAACGGCCGATTTAGACACATGGTTCTCCGTGAAGACGTGGCAAAATATAACACGAATTGCGCCGGAGAGTCATTGCTTCGCAGGCCACACCCTCTATAATTAGAGGGCGCGGACTTCAGACACAAAATACACGAGCAACCCCTATGACACGATTTGGGATGGGCATGATTGCCCTAGCGACCCTCTTGGCAGCGTGCAGTGATGACACCACAAGCACTCAGCCCACAAATAACGTAGCGACCAATAACGCCACCAATAACGCCACCAACAACATGACGACGTCCTCGTGTGTTGATAGCGACAACGACGGCGCGTTGGCCGGGGATTGCGCCGAAGCCACGGATTGCGACGATAATGATAACGCACGTTATCCCGGCGCCACTGAGGTGTGTGGAGACCGCAAAGACAATAATTGCGACGGCGTGCTCGATGACGGTTGCCCGTGTCTTGCTGGTTCGACACGACTTTGCTCGTCGACCATCGACCCCAATTCGTCGACCGATAATATGCCATGCCGCCCTGGCCTTCAGGGTTGCATTCAAGGTGCGTGGGATACCGAATGTGTGGGCGAAGTCGGTCCCGACACGGAACTTTGCGACGGTATCGACAATAATTGCGACGGCTCGGTTGACGAAGGTCTCTTGAATCCGATTGGGCAATGCCTGGCCGATTTCCCGAACGTTCCCGACGAGTCTTGCGGCCCCACGGGCGAAGGCAACGGTCTGGACGATGACGGCGACGGACTCGTCGACGAAGACTGCTCGTGTGTTGTTCCTGCATATGACCCCGACCTACCCCGTAAAAACCAACCTTGTTATAGCGGCACGCCCGCGACGCTTGGCGTAGGCCTCTGCAAAGGCGGCACACGAAGCTGCGGCGGAGATGGTGTCTGGGAAATGTGCACCGGTGATGTCAAACCGGTGACTGAAGTCTGCAACGACCAGCTCGATAACGATTGTGACGGCTTGGTCGACGAAGGTTGCTCCGTCTGTACGCCTGCTGCCGAGATCTGCGACGGCATCGACAACAACTGCGACGGTGTGATCGACGAAGGCGTCAGGAACGCCTGTGGTGGATGTGGTGCGGTCGCGGACGTCGAAACCTGCGGCGACGGCATCGATAACGACTGCAACGGCCAGGTCGACGAAGGCTGTGGCTGCACTTCCGCCACGACGCAGTGTTTCCCCGGGGCCCACGAAAGCGCCGGTGTCGGAGCCTGTTCGTACGGAACGATGAAATGCAACGGTGAGTACTACGGCGCCTGCACCGGCTACACATTGCCTGCGCTTGAACAATGTGGACCCACAGGGCTTGGCGACGGCATTGACAACAACTGCGACGGTCAGGTCGACGAGGGATGCGGCTGCACCGACGGCGCGACTCGCTTTTGCGGCAAGGGATCGGGAACCTGTGCTTACGGAACTCAAACCTGCGCCGCGCACCAATGGGGCGCTTGCACCGGCGGAGTCGGACCCACAACCGAAATTTGCGACGGGCTGGACAACGACTGTGACGGACTCACCGACGAAGACGGCTTGCTTAACGCCTGCGGAACCTGTGGCCTGACCTGCTATTACACCGGGTTTGACCCCACGAATCCTGGTTTTGACAACATGCTGGATGGCGGCGAAATCATCACCGCCGCTGACCCAGACAACCCCACCGGCCGCGCCGGTGTGACGCTGACAAAAACAACGTCATTCTTGCCCTACCTTTGGGTGGCCAATTCCGCGCAAAACACAGTGTCGAAATTCAACAGCGTCACCGAGACCGAAGACGGACGTTATTATGTGGGGACCAACCCAAGTCGTACCGCGATCGACTTGAACGGTAATGCCTGGGTGGGCGGCCGTAACGACGGTCGACTCACGCAGATCATCTCGGACTCGTCGTCTTGCCCCGACAAAAACATGAACGGGACGATCGACACCTCGACTGGCACCAATCTGGTCAACTCGACCGCAGACTATTTTGCGGACGAATGTGTCGCGTATTCGAAGGTTTTGAATGCAACCCAGCCGAGCATCCGTGGTGTTGCCGTCGATCCCGGTGGAAAAATCTGGGTCGGTTATTCGGTGGACGGTGCCGGCAACGGCGGCGTGCAATCGATCGACCCCAATAATAATTACGCAGAAAGCGTGCGTTACCCGATCGTCAACGTTCCTGAGTACAAACCAGACGCCAACGGCAACCTGGTGGCCACGGGCGTCCTCTTGAACGACGACCAGGTCTACGGCATCGCGATCGACGCCAACGGCTACCTCTACGCCGCTGTGTGGTCGTGGGCAGGCATCGCGCGCTTCAACACCAACACGCTGCAATGGGATGCGTTCTACACAGGCTTAAGCTGCGGCCCCTACGGCATCACCGTCGACGGTTTTAATCGCGCGTGGGCCGGTTGCTGGAATGGCGACGGCGGCATGGCGATGGTCGATTCGACCAACAATAAAGCCTACAGTTTCCGTGTTCCGGCCAATGTTGGAACCCCTGCTGCAGGAACAACATTGCCCATCGGCACCGCGGCAAGCCACGTGAAATGGAACTCCTCGGCCATCACGATCGAACCTGTTTCAGGTGACGCCTACGTGACCTTCACCAACGGATTCCTCGGCCGACTCACACTCGACCCCGTCGACCCGATGTTGAGCACATACACGTTCCTGAGCGGCGTGCGCGACCCTGCCAATACGGCGAATCGCATGGCGAACACAGGTGCTGGTGATATGCGCGGAGTCGGTTTCGATTCCGACGGCTACCTGTGGCATCTGGGTATTCCAACCGCCAATATCCTGAAATTCGACGTCACCAATAATACGTATTTGCGCATGGTATCGGTCGGCGGCGGCGGTCATTACACGTACTCCGACTTCACCGGATCCGCGGCGTTCAACTTCACCGCACCGCGAGGTTTCTGGCGTATGACCTTTGACACGAGCTTCGAGGGAGCGCGCGTCGATGGTGTCTACATGGAAGCCTATGTGCCGGCGGGGACGACGATGGGAATCCGGGTTCGTGCCATCGACAACGCGGGCGCACCGCTTGGAGACTGGGAACCAGCCACCGTCAATGGTTCTCCGCAATACATCTTCTACCCACCAGGTGCGGCGATGCTTCAAGCAAATCTTCCAGCCCCATTGCAGGGTGGAAGCAAGTTTGAAGTCGAAGTGATCATGACGACGACGGACCGCGATGTCCGCCCGATTCTTCATCAGATGCGACTGGATTGGCAGCGCCCCTGAGCGGTCGGGGTTCGGGCTGTCAGGTTTC
>JBFFMO010000203.1:0-6948 GCA_041554035.1 Allomicrovenator sp.
GATTCGTTACCTGTCAGGCCCCATGATCGGGCTTGGTTGGTCGATCTCGCTCTTCCAGCGGGGACGTGCGTCATTGCATCGAATCGATGAGTTGCTGGATTCGCCGATCGCCATCGCGGACGGCACCAAAACCCTGGAATCTCCGGTAGGCCAAATCGAGGTTCGCGGACTGACATTCGCCTATCGAGGTCCGCGTGTTGATGAAGAATCGAGCGAAAAACGAGCCAATGAACCCGTGCTTTCCGACATTTCGTTTCAGGTAGAATCAGGCAAAACGGTTGGGATTTTCGGGCCGGTGGGAAGTGGTAAAACAACCCTCGTTTCGCTCCTCACACGCCTCTACGATCCGCCTGAAGGCACCGTATTTATTGACGGCGAAGATGTTCGGGACCTACGGCTCGAGAATCTGCGCACCAACATCGTCTTGGCTCCGCAAGAGACCTTCTTGTTCAGCACGACCGTGGAAAGAAATATCTCACTTTCAAATCATGAAGCCGAAGTCGAAATCGGCCGAGTTGAAGAGTTGGCGCGGCTGGCACACCTGCACAACGACGTCACAGCTTTTCCCGAAGGGTATTTAACCTTGCTGGGCGAAAAGGGCGTGAATCTTTCAGGGGGTCAGCGTCAACGTCTGGCCATTGCGCGCGCCATCGGTGCCAATCCACGCGTGATCATTCTTGACGACTGTTTGAGCGCCGTGGATGCCACGACCGAGGAAAAAATCCTCGAAAACCTGCGCGAAGTCCTTTCAGGTCGGACGGGAATCATCGTGTCGCACCGAGTCCGAGCCGTCGAAAAATGCGACGAGATCATCGTGCTGGAAGGCGGAAAGATCACGGCACGCGGCACCCATGAGGCGTTGCTTGAGGCAGGCGGCTATTACGCTCAGATCGCCGAAGAACAGACGCGCGACGATTCCTCTGGAGCGCTTTCATGACGAAACCGCTGTCCAAAATTGAACGCGAAGCTCTCGAGATCACGAAGGACCCGGTGCTTCGGAAAATGCTCGATGAGGAACGTGTTGAATCCGAAGAAGTGGATCTCGCGTTGCTTTGGCGACTGGTTCGATATCTGGGGCCACATAAGGGTGTGGCGAGTCTGAGTGTGTTCCTAAGTCTGGTCGAGTCATTCTTGATGACTTTGCCGGCCTATATTGTCGGACTGGCTCTTGACCGCGCTCAGGGCGGTGAGGAGCGAAAGGCACAGGTCTTTGATCAAGCACTTGATGGCCTGGCAAATAGACTCGCGACTTATTCCGATCTTGGCACCCCGCAAACGCGCATGATCGCAGTGTTCGGGTTGATCCTGTTGGTGGTTTGGTGCGTACGTTGGGTCAGCGCGATGGGGACAACCTTCATCGTTCAAAAGCTTGGTCAACAGGTGGTTCACGACCTTCGAGTCGATGTTTTTAATCATATTTCAGGTCAGGGACTTGAGTATTTTCACAAAAACCCGGTGGGACGCCTGGTGAATCGCACAACCTTTGACGTGCAGGCGCTCTCCGAGTTGTTCTCGGATGCCTTTGCTCAAGGGATGCGGGATTTGATGTTCGTCACTGTTTTGACTGCGGTGATGTTGAGTCTGGATGTGCAACTGGCGGCGGTTTTGATCTTGTCGTTGCCGCTTCTGGTGCTCGTGGCGCTCGCCTACCGGAAACTGGCCAGGCCGTCGCTCAGGACGATGTCGGCGGTGCAGTCGCGCATGAATGGTTGGTTGGCCGAGAACATCTCCGGGATGCGCGAAAATCAGCTGTATCGACGCGAACCTCGCCGTCGAGCGGAATGGTTTTCGCTAACTGAGGCGCATCAGGCGTCGATCTATCGTGTGATTCAGGCCTGGGGCTTTTTGCGACCAGGCATGATGATCATCAGCGGTGGGGCCACCGCGATGGTGCTCGGGTTGGGGTACGAAAGGGTCAGTGCCGGATTGATCTCGGTCGGTGTTTTGGTGACTTTCCTGGAGTACACCTCAAGGATTTGGGTTCCGGTTCGTAACCTGACCGAGAAGTTCAACGTGATTCAGACCGCGCTGACTGCGGGCGAGCGGGTCTTTGATGTTCTCAACACGCCAACGACCATGAGCGATTCGGCGACCGTGGATACGAACCTGACCGTGCACCAGGGAGCTATTCATTTCGAAGACGTCGTATTCCATTACCCGGGCACGACCGAAGAGGTCCTCAAAGGCATTAATTTCGACGTTCGTCCCGGCGAAATGATCGGGCTGGTGGGCGATACGGGTGCGGGCAAATCCACCATCATTCAGCTGCTCTCACGATTTTATGACGTGAATTCAGGGTCGGTCTCGATCGACGGCCACGACGTCAGAGATTATTCGCTCGCGAAGTTGCGCGCTGGTGTCGCGCTCGTTCCGCAAGATGTCGTGATCTTCGCTGGCACCATCCGCGAGAACATCACGCTTGGCGCGGACTACTCCGACGATCAGGTTATGGGCTGCATTCGGGCCGTCTGCGCGGAAGATCTGGTCGACAGATTTGAGGAGGGCCTTGACCATGTATTCGACGAGGGCGGCAGAACACTGAGCGCAGGCGAACGGCAGCTGATTAGTTTTGCCCGGGCCCTTTTGGTCAACCCACCGATTCTGGTGCTCGATGAAGCCACGGCAAGCATCGACACGCGCACGGAAACGAAGATTCAAAAGGCGCTCAAAGAATTAACGGTGGGACGAACCACGGTCGTGATCGCGCATCGTCTGAGCACCATTCGAGAGGCTGATTCTATTCTGGTGTTGCGAAAAGGAGAGGTTCTCGAAGAAGGAAATCACGATTTCTTGATGGAAAAAAATGGCGATTATGCCGCCCTCTACCGTGCCCACACGGCCTGATTAATCGGGATAAAGGCGCCGCACAATATTGCCGTCTTTCAGGTTTTCCATCTCGTATTTTTTTGTCAGGTCTAAAACGACGAATCTTTTTTCGTGCCTCAGTGCTCCAAATATCACGACACAAACCTGATTATTTTCTTCAAAAAAGATGCCTTTTTCATCGCGGTCATGACCGTGCAGGACAAAGCGCAACTCTGCACTGGGGCTGGATAACCGCTCCAACATGGCGCGGGTGTCGCCCTCGGTTTGGCCATAGGCGGTGATGATATCGCTCACCAAATCAAAACCCATAGACCTCGGTTCCAGAAACGCGAAATCGATTTCATTAAGTGCTTCGAAACTTGGGATAGTGGCAGGAGATCCGTGACAAAGTAACACCCCACAGGGTGTCGAAATCGCCAAATAGGATTCGTGAATTAAAACGTGCATCGCTCGAATTTCCGAGAGGCTCATCGTCGACTCAAGATATTCGGCTTCGTCCACGTGAAATTTACGAGTGCGCGGACCACCGACGTGGGCCCACTCATGATTTCCGATCACAAAGAGAATCTCGCCGGGAAACTGATGCTCCAACGCGATGACTTCGGCGATGATCTCTTTGCTCTGGTCTTCATAGTCGTAAAGCATCGGATTTCGAGCCCGCGCGGCCTCGTCTGGACCATGCACAAGATCCCCCAGAATCACCCAATAGACATCAGGATTGGCCTCACGCAGTTCGAGATAATGGCGAGTCAATCGTCTGAAATCCTGAAGATTTCCATGCAGGTCTGTGCTCACCAGCACCTGCCCCTTCGCGGGTAATTCGACGTGTCGACTCATTCTGCTCCGTATCGGCCCCGAAGAACCAAGAAGTGTGCGTAGGCAAATTCGCGAGGAGAGGAAGCGAAGAGATTTCCGGAGTGCTTTAAAGCCTCCTCAAAATCATCGGTCATGATTTCCTGCACCGCGATCGCCCATGGCGTGTAAGGATCCAAGTGCTCCAGAAGCAATTCCAAATCGGTGACCCGTCCCAGTCTTTTGGCGAGCAAACCGAGCTCTGCCTCAACAGGCACCGCAAGCGTATTTGCCGACGCAATCGCCTCGATCACGTAGCGAAGTTCCTTCGTTCTCTTTCGGAAATCGTGGATTTCTTTGGGTTTAGGTATTTGCATCGCGGCCTTTCTTCGGCGCCGGCAGCGTCGGTAAAGAATCCTGGTCCCCTTTTGCAAATCGCCCACTCTCAGGTCGGACGGAACCAAACGTTCGAATCGCTGGACTTCGGTTTCCAGCCTATTGGATGCCTGAACCACTCGAGAATGTGCGTCGGGATGCTCTGGAATTCGGCGCGACGGAAAGAGACGTTCAAATTCACCGGGCTCAGCCAAGTCCCTGACACTCTCGGCGATCGTTTCGATCACATGGGCGTCACGTAATGGATTGGTGATTTGAAACACCTCACGCAGGTCATTACGAAGGGGTCGGAAATCCACATCAGGCCGCGAATCCTGGAGCCAACGGGCCACCGACCGAATGCGACGAAGAGATTTCCTGAACTCGTGAACGGCCAGCTCGATGTCGGGCTCTTCGGTCTGATGTTGGGCGTAGCTGGAGACCTCTTGCACGGCAGCAAGCAACGCATCGCGGACGCACGGAACGTCACCAAGCTTAAGCTTTGAGTTCCTAACCATTTAGTTCCCATCAAGTTTTTGCGAAAATGCTACCTGATCTTACCCGGACAACACCTTGAGGTGCAAACATCCCTTTCTCGGGATAAAACGCCCAGATGACCACTCGACACCAAAACGCCCAGACTTTAATCGAAAGGCTTCTCTCCGCGGAAAGCAAGAGGGCGGTGGTCCTTGATGGGTGGCCTGCGGCGATGGTCGATGCTGGGTTTGAACTGCACGCGCGGACATGGAACGTCGAGGCGATCGCCCGCGAGATCCTGCGTGAGAATGTGGCTCAGGAACGACTCCCCCATTCTGTGGCCCATCTTTGGCCCGCCCTTCCCGGGGCTGGCATCACACCGCTGCTCTACTCCTATCTGGCAGGCATCCCAGACGTGCGCTTTAAGCCATCGAGGCGAGGCCAGCATTTTGGCCAATTCGTCAACAGCGCGAACCTGCCCGGCCTGCATCCTGGGGCATTCGAGGACGCGGAGGTGGTCGTGGTCAGTGGCAGCGACGAGACGATTCGAGCAGTGCAGGGCAAGGCCACAGGTCGCGTCGTGGGCTATGGGCATAAGGTCAGCTTTTCGATCACCGATGCAAGGTCCGACGCCGCTGCCCATGCGCGAGACGTCGTGATGTGGCGACAGCAGGGGTGTTTTTCGTTGAGAGGCATCGTGTTCGTAGGAAGTGCGCAAGAATCCCGGGATTTTTGCACCTCTCTTGCAACACAGATCGGCCATTATGAGACGGTCTGGAAGGTGGAGCCCACTGAACTCGATCTGCAACAACGGGCTCAGGCGCTCGGCGTGGCGGAGTTTCGGGCAGAAATCTTCCGAGCCGGAAATGGGTTTGTCGAGCTTGGTGAAACGCCGATCGATGGTGTGTGGCGGGCACCGTTGGCGGTGCAGGTCAAACGTGTAGATTCACTGGACGACGTCAAAACGGCGGTGGGGATTGCACACCGGCATGTTCAAGGCATCTCAACCAACCTCGCGATCGCCTCGTTGGCGCAAGAGCTGGGGGCCACACGAGTCTGTTTGCCCGGTGAATTGCAGGCCCCTGAAGCCGATTGGCAACACGATGGTCTCCCCAATATCGGTGTCCTCGTTACGTGAACGGTCGCTAGAAATTTTGATGCCAGAGGGCGTCCAACTCATAGGTAGAAACATGCGCTGGCAAGGTGGAAGACGAAGCTCGAATGTCGAAGATCGACGTGGGTCGAAAGGCAAAGTCGCGGTGGGTGGAATTGGAACGATCGTTCTGGTCCTGATCGGCCTCTATCTTGGCGACACCTCGATGGTTGAACAAGCACTCACCAATGCCCCCATGCAAAACGCCGGCCCGGCAAACGAAGACCCGGAACAAGAGAAACTCAAGGAGTTCACCTCCGTCATCCTTGCCGACACGGAGGACACCTGGAAGCCGATCTTTCGCGAGATGGGAAAGACCTACGTGGAACCCAAGCTCGTGCTCTTCACGGGCAACGTAAAGTCCGCTTGCGGACTGGCCGACGCGGCGGTGGGCCCTTTCTATTGCCCCGGGGACCAAAAAGTTTATCTGGACATGACTTTCTACGCCGACTTGAAAAACCGCTTCAAAGCTCCCGGTGATTTCGCTCAGGCCTATATTATTGGCCATGAAGTCGGACATCATGTTCAGACGCTGCTGGGCATCTCGGGGGATCTTCATGCCAAAAAAGCCGGCAAATCCAAGGCGGCACAAAACGAGATATCCGTGCGCCAGGAACTTCAGGCTGATTGTTTTGCAGGCGTTTGGGCGAATCACGCCAACCGCGCGCGAAATCTGTTGGAGGCGGGAGATATCGAAGAGGGGCTCGGAGCCGCGACCGCGATTGGCGATGATCGTCTACAGATGCAGGCGCGCGGCTACGTCACGCCGGATTCGTTTACCCACGGAACGTCTGCTCAACGCGTGAAATGGTTCAAGGTCGGTCTTCAGACCGGCGAGGTCGCCGCGTGCGATACGTACAAGGGCGGGATTTAGGAAACGAGGCGAAGGGGACTGGCCACAAGGCGAAATGCGTCGGCCGCGTCAGCGGGGGTCGCCTCGGTCAGCCAGGTATTTGACGGTTGAACACACATCACCGGCGCGCGTTTGCAGTTGCCCGTGCACTTGGTGTTCACGATCAAGGTGTCGCGCTTGAGCCCAAGCTCTTTGGCGCAATCTTTGACGGCTTTGGCGAGCTCTTTCGAGCCCTGCTTTTTGCAGTCCTTTCCCTGACAAATCATCACAATATGTTTTAGGTCATTAAGATTGCGAGCCATCGGTACCTCCAAAGTCTCTCGACTTCGAAAGGATAGCATTTTGATAATGATTTCATATGGGATGGATCTGAAGAACAAGCAAAAGTGCTTCAAGAAAGACCTGGTGAAAAAATAAAATTTAAATGGCTTGAAGATGGCGAGGACAAAATTTACTTTGAATTTAAAATTCA